>JBKJZS010000642.1:0-4330 GCA_046714915.1 Polaromonas sp.
TACCTTGAACGAATACCAGTCGTAGACTTTTTCCAGCGGCTTGGCAATTTTGGAGAATTCAAGCACGAGCAACTTGCCGCCCGGCTTGAGAACACGGTTCATCTCCTGCAGGGCCAGGTCTTTGTGCGTCATGTTGCGCAAACCAAATGCCACGGTCACCAGATCAAAGCTGGAGTCGGCAAACGGCAAGTGCTCGGCATCGCAGACCATGGTCGGCAGGACCACTCCGGCATCGAGCAGCCGGTTGCGACCTTCCCGCAACATCGCTTCATTGATATCGGTATGCACGACACAGCCGCTGTCGCCCACTTTGGGGGCGAAGGCCAGCGCCAAGTCGCCGGTGCCGCCCGCAATATCCAGCACCCGCTGGCCTTGCCTGACGTCGGCCACCATCACTGTGTAGGCCTTCCAGACGCGGTGCAAGCCCATGGACATGAGGTCATTCATCACGTCGTACTTCGGTGCGACGGAATCAAACACACCCCGGACCCGGCGCGCCTTGTCCTTCTCGTCGACAGATTCAAATCCGAAATGGGTACTCGTCATAGACCAATACTAGGGGTGAAAGCCGACAATTCAAGCGACAACCCTTTGCGCCTGTAGGGGATTGCCGCCTATTCATGTCTGAAAACAACACCCAGCTCAAACAACACGGCGCAAAAAGCTATTAAATTGATAGCGAATTGACGCGGGTTTGCAGCAGGCGTCAATGGCTGCTGCAAGCGTGGCCACCGGTGGCAAGCATGGGCGCATCGCGCTGAACACCGGCTGCTTCCAGGCGCTGCAGGTAATCGGCCCACAAACGCGCCTGCTCGGAGCCCAGGAAATAGAGGTAATCCCAGGAAAAGATGCCGCTCTCGTGCCCGTCCGAGAAAACCGGTTTGACGGCATAGTTGCCGATAGGCTCCAGCTCGACCACGTTAACCTCACGCTTGCCGGTCTGCAGTACTTCCTGGCCCGGGCCATGGCCCTGGACTTCGGCGGAAGGCGAGTAAACACGCATCAACTCAAAAGGTATTTTGAACTCGGCGCCGTCTGAAAACGCAATTTCCAGCACCCGCGACTGGGTGTGCACGGTGAGCGCTGAAGGGGTCGGTGTCCCGGTCTGAAGGCCTGCCATGGTGTTGTCTCGTTTCCTGAAATGAATAAACCGCAGCGCCCAGTTTGCCCTGATTCGTCCGCTTTGCAAAACCCACTTTGGCCGTGGGCTTGGCCGCCACCAAAGTGCAGGGGCGAAGAACTAAACCAGCACTCGCTCAATGCCGCCGTGGTTGGCCGCGTCGACATAGCTGGGCAACCATTCCTTGCCCAGGATCTGATTGGCCATTTCGACGACGATGTAATCGGCTTGCAGCAGGCCATTTTGCAGATCGTTGCCGAAGCGTGACAGGCCCTGCAGGCAACTCGGGCAGCTGGTCAGGATCTTGACATTGTCGGCGCTGCCCACCGCGCCGCTGGCGCGCAACCTGGCTGCGTCGTTTTGCAGCTCTTCTTCCTTGCGAAAGCGGATTTGCGTTGAAATGTCTGGACGCGTCACGCCCAGCGTGCCCGACTCGCCACAGCAGCGCTCCGACTTGAGCACCTGATCGCCCAGCAGGGCCTTGACGGTTTTCATCGGCTCCTGCAGCTTCATCGGGCTGTGGCAGGGGTCGTGGTACAGGTAGCCCTGGCCCGGCTGATCGGTCATGAGCGTGATGCCCTTCTCGAGCAGATATTCGTGGATGTCGAGGATGCGGCAGCCCGGGAAGATCTTGTCGAATTCATAACCCTGCAGCTGGTCATAACAGGTGCCGCAACTGACCACCACCGTCTTGATGTCCAGGTAGTTCAGCGTGTTGGCCACACGGTGAAACAGCACGCGGTTGTCGGTGATGATTTTTTCGGCCTTGTCAAACTGGCCGCTGCCGCGCTGCGGGTAGCCGCAGCACAGGTAACCCGGCGGCAGCACGGTTTGCACGCCAGCGTGCCAGAGCATGGCCTGGGTGGCCAGACCCACTTGCGAAAACAGGCGCTCTGAGCCGCAACCGGGGAAGTAAAACACCGCTTCGGTTTCGGAGGTGGTGGTTTTCGGGTTGCGGATGATGGGGACGTAGTCCTTGTCTTCGATGTCCAGCAACGCGCGCGCTGTTTTTTTCGGCAAACCGCCGGGCATTTTCTTGTTGATGAAGTGGATCACCTGCTCTTTGACCGGCGCAGGTCCGACAGTGGCCGGCGGTTTGGCAGTCTGCTTTTTGGTCAGCGCCCGCAACACGTCGTTGGCAGCCCGCTGCGCCTTGAAGCCGATGTCCACCATCGCGCTGCGCATGAACTTGATGGTCTGCGGGCTGGTTGCGTTCAGGAAAAACATGGCCGCCGCATTACCAGGGCGGAAAGACTTCTGGCCCATCTTGCGCAGCAGATTGCGCATGTTCATGGACACGTCGCCAAAGTCGATGTCCACCGGACAGGGGCTCAGGCATTTGTGACACACCGTGCAGTGGTCGGCCACGTCCTCAAACTCTTCCCAGTGCTTGATGCTGATGCCGCGCCGCGTCTGCTCTTCGTACAAAAACGCCTCGACCAGCAGCGATGTAGCCAGGATTTTGTTGCGCGGGCTGTACAGCAGGTTGGCGCGCGGCACATGGGTGGCGCACACCGGTTTGCACTTGCCGCAGCGCAGGCAGTCCTTGATACTGTCGGCAATCGCGCCGATGTCGGACTGCTGCATGATCAATGACTCATGACCCATCAGGCCAAAACTGGGCGTGTAGGCGTTGGTCAGGTCGGCGAATATGACGCCCCCACGTTCGCTCACTTCGTGTAGCTCTCTGCCCCCCGTGGGGGCTGGCCTTGCTCGGGGCGGCCCTTCGCGGCGGCCGCGCCCCGCAGGCTCGCTCATCCGTTGATGATCAGTTTCGGCCGCTAGCCCAAGTGGAATTTGCGCAGCCAGCTCCTGATTTCGTAGCAACTTGCCCTTGTTGAAACGGCCTTCGGGATCGACACGCATCTTGTAATCGGCAAAGGGCTGCAACTCCGCATCCGTCAAAAACTCCAGCTTGGTGATGCCAATGCCGTGTTCGCCGGAAATCACGCCATCCAGAGAACGCGCCAGCACCATGATGCGGGCAACGGCCTGGTGCGCGGTTTGCAGCATGTCGTAGTCGTCGCTGTTGACTGGCAGGTTGGTGTGCACATTGCCGTCGCCGGCATGCATGTGCAGCGCGGCCCAGACGCGGCCTTTGAGCACCTGTTTGTGAATCACCGTGCACTGCTCGAGAATCGGCACAAAAGCAGCGCCGGCAAAAATCGTTTGCAGCGGAGTTCGCAGCTGGGTTTTCCAGCTGGCACGCAGCGAATGGTCCTGCAACTGCGGGAACAGCGAGTCGACATTCTGCAGCCAGCCGGTCCACAGGGCACGTACCTCGGCGACCAGTGCCACCGCTTGGCTGACCCTGTCTTCCAGCAGCTCGGCCGACGGAATTTCGCCGGCGTCGTCCGATTTACCCAGGGGCAAATTGCCTTTGAGAAAAAATGCCTCCAGCGCGTCGCACAGCCTGATCTTGTTGGCCAGGCTCAGCTCGATGTTGATGCGTTCGATGCCGTCGGTGTACTCGGCCATGCGCGGCAGCGGAATCACCACGTCTTCGTTGATTTTGAAGGCATTGGTATGCCGGGAAATCGCCGCGGTGCGTTTGCGGTCCAGCCAGAATTTCTTGCGCGCGTCCGGGCTGATGGCAACAAAACCTTCGCCATGGCGCGAATTGGCGATGCGCACGACTTCCGAGGTGGCCCGCGCCACCACATCGGCATCGTCACCGGCAATGTCGCCGAACAGCACCATTTTTGGCAGGCCACCGTGTTTTTTCGACTTGGTCGCGTAACCAACCGCCTTCAAATAACGGTCGTCGAGATGTTCGAGGCCCGCGAGGATGGCGCCGCCGCGCTTTTGCTCGGCGAACATGAAGTCCTTGATCTCGACCATGCTCGGCACGGCGTCTTTGGCGTTGCCGAAAAACTCCAGGCAGACGGTGCGCGTGTGCGCCGGCATGCGGTGCACGATCCAGCGTGCGCTGGTGATCAGGCCATCACAGCCTTCCTTCTGGATGCCGGGCAATCCACTGAGAAATTTGTCTGTCACATCCTTGCCCAGACCCTCCTTGCGAAAGGTTTTGCCGGGAATATCGAGGCGTTCGGTACGCACCGCAGTCTAGCCGTCGGCTTCGAAATACTTGAGCTCAAAGCTGGCCATGTCGGCGTCGTGGATCTTGCCGAGGTTGTGGTTCAGGCGCGTGACTTCCAGCCACTGGGCCTCCGGCGTCACCATGCGCCAGGACGCGAGGTTGTCCAGCGC
>JBKJZS010000643.1:0-6774 GCA_046714915.1 Polaromonas sp.
AACCGCGTCTTGTTGCCCATGGCGGCGTTGCAAATACTCGCCATAGTCGAACTATTGCTGCGGTTTGCGCCTTGCCCTGAGCAAAAATCCATCGATTTTATGGGTGCCGTCAAGCATGCAACACCACACTAGATCGGCACGGATACCGCAACCGAAATTTCCACAAACAAGTTCTATCGTCGATGTCATGATTGGCGCTGCATGACATGCCGTGTGCACTTTGGCCCGGCTCTTCATGCATCCTCCCACTCAAGGATATTCCACTCCAATGCGCCCAGATCACCATGCACCTGCGTTGTCGTCGGCCCGCAACGGCAGGTCGAGAAGGTCAGGCGTTGACCCTTCAGTTCGGGCAGGGTGGATTGCTGAATGTGCCAGCGCTCCGACTCAATAGGCCCAAAGGAAATCTCGAAATCCGGCCCGGTCCGGCACTGTGGGCGGACGCGCATCAGATACTGACCCGCAATGAACAGCCGGGCACTGGCCTGACCATCCAGGCGTTCGGGTTCGGCCAGGGCAATTAGGCGTCCGGTGGAATGCGGCAGGCGCCGCCAAATTTCACGATAGACGCCATGTATGCCTGTTTCGATGATGCAATCCGGCGTCTCAAACACCATCACGCCAGCATCAGGGCCTGATTCTGGTGGCTGGTAATCGACCAGACGGTGCCAGGTACACACCTCACCGCCCGCGCCTGTGGTGACTTGCGTGACGCCGCAAAATCCTTGTTGCGTCATGAGCAGCGCCAGCTGTTGCTGACTGCACTCAGACAACGGCAATACCGCGCGTTCGATCCGGGCGGCAGCAGGAACTCGCAAGTCAGCATGCCAGCGCCCCAGCTGCATCCAGCGCACAAAAGTGGTTTCATCGCGCAGGTCTGGCGTCTCAAGCAAGGACCGCTTCCACACACCCCGGTAACGCGGCGGCACGAGCGGGCTTTCAGGCCATGCCGAACCCGACCATGCATTCGTGCGGTTGTCAGTCATAAGCTTGCGGGAAAGCATGCAAGGCGCGGTAGAAAGCCATGTCGTGGTTGGGCCAAATCCAGGCGCCGGTCTCAGTTGCCAGCGCCTTGAGCTTGCGAATGCTGTCTACCGCCTGCGCCTCTTGTCCTTGCCAGAGACCGCCTGGCGCCACTTCGTCGTCGATGTTTTCCTGCAGGTCTGCTGCATCACCGGCCAGTAGAATGGGCCGACCCTTGGGCAGCTCGATCCACATCGACATATGACCCACGGTATGACCCGGCGTGGCAATGGCCTGCACACCGGGCACCAGTGTGTATTCACCGGTGCGCAACTTGAATTGCAGCGGGGCACCGACATCGTCGATCAGGTCATCAGCAAATACAACCGGGTCAGCGCCGCTTTGCGCCACTTCCATCTCACTGTGCTGCACATGGATCTCGGCACCGCAGCCGCAGCGTCGCAATTCTTTGAGCCCGCCGGCATGGTCAAAATGCAGGTGCCCGATGAAGATCACATCCACATCGGCCGGCGTCAGACCCAGGCGCCCAAGATGGTGGGGAATCCGTTGCTCTTCAGTCATTTCGGGCGCGCCGAATTCAAATACCTGGGTGTTGTAAAAATGCGCCCGCGCCACCGGGTCATTGATCTTGGTGTGGTCACACCCCACGTCGTAAAGAATACGGCCGTTGGCAGTTTCAATCAGATAGGCCAAAATTGGGGCCTCAATCTGCTCGCCGTAACCGCGCTGATAGGTTGAGATTGACTTGTCATAGCGGTGGGTTGCCGTGAGCAGCGGCCAGATTCTGCGTACCTGGGTCATGTTGTGAACTCCTTGTCTGCCAGAGAATCACGCATGCGGGCAAGCAGTGCAGCGCTGTGGCTCACCTCGCCAAAAATCCCACCTTCCACACTGATCATTTCCAGCGCTGGCTGCTGTAATGGAGGCTCAGACGCTGCACATGCGTCACTCACCGTGATGCAGTGGTAGCCGTGATCGGTCGCGGCACGCACCGTACTGTGGACGCACACTTCGGTGGTCACGCCGCAAACAATCAGTGCCTGGATGGCATTGGCCCGCAAGATCTGGTCCAGGTCGGTTTGATGAAACGCACTGTAGCCGGGTTTGTCAATCACCACCTCACCCAAGATGACGTTCATTTCGTCAATCATGTCGTGGCCCCATTCACCCCGCACGAGCAGGCGGCCCAGCGGACCGCTTGAACCAATTTCGGCCCTCGCTGCACGACTGCGAGCCAGCTTCAGTGGGGCACAGTCGGACAGATCGGGCCGGTGCCCTTCGCGAGTAAAAATTACCCGCATGCCAGAACTTCGCGCCATCGCCAGCAGCGCCTGCACCGGGGTGATCGTGGCGCGCAGTCGCGCGACATCAACACCAGCGCGCGCGGCATAGCCTCGCGGATCCAGAAAATCACGTTGCATGTCGATCACCAGCAAAGCGGTGCGTGCAGGATCGAGCCGGGCGCTTGAACAGCTCGATTTACCGACGCTCATGTCAAATCCTTGGTCTTATGCGGGTAAGGGGTTTGAATGGGTGAATCGCTTGTAGAACCGGGGTCAGTGGCCTCCAGCAGCGAAGCCGCCGCAATCAGCAGCCCACCCGCCCACATGCGCGGCAGCATCTGCTCGCCCCCAAACCAGGTGACCGACACCACCGCGACCACCAGTTCCGTGATCAATATCACGCCCGCACGCCCGGTCTCAAGATGCGTCACGCCGTACTGCCAGGTGGCGGTGGCCAGCACCATCCAGCCGAAACCGTAGGCCAGCAAGGCCAGCCCGAGAGACGCCGTCATCACCGGCAGCGGCAAGCCCTGCCAGCTCACACTTAATGCCGACAGCAGGCCGCAGCCGATGAACACGACCACAGTTTTGGAGGTCATCGGCACCGACTGGGTGGCGCGGGAGATCAGGTTGTTGCCGGCGAAGGCCAGGCCAGCGGACAGGGCCAGCAGGTCCGCCGTGCTAAGCGCTGCGTTGAACGCCTCCGCCCCGCCAATTACCAGCCACAAGCCCATGAGTGCCAGGCCCACCGCCAGCATGCGCCTTGGACTCACCCGCTCGCCCAGGAACAGGCGACCACCGATCACCGACCACACCGGTGACAGGTAAAAAAACAACATCACGCGCACGACATCACCCAACAGGAGGGCATGGATAAAAGCGGTGTTGGCCCAGCCCCCTACCAGGGCGAGCATGAGCAGCAGCCGCGTGTGACTGCGCCAGGCGGCACGCTCGCGCAGCACAAAATACAGGCCACACAGACCGACCGGCCCATAGCTGAGCAAGGTCAACCAGGGGCCGGACAAACCGGCCGCAGCAAACATCTTGACCGGCCACCAGGTCAAGCCCCACAGGGAGGCAGAAAAAAACAATAGCAACACAGCCAGTCGGGACGAGGGCTGGGAGGGTGAAAGACGTGCCATCTTCAAATTTGTCCGCCAGGGTCAGGGCATCACCGAGCCGCCATGGGGCCCTGGCACCTGGCCACAATAAAAGCGTGACCGGTGGCTGGCGAGAAACCGCGCCGTGGCGGCAACCTCAAAGGGCTCGACAACCCGCCGCTGTGAAATTTCCAGCTCCCTGGCCAGGCGACCCGGACTCATGGCTGCGAAATCATCCGACTTCGTCCGGTCCGCTTCCACCCCACAGGCAGCCCCCGTGATCAGGACGATGCGGTCCTCCAGCGCATAGCGGGGTGTCATGTCACACCGCCGTCAGGAAGGAAACGCCCACCGCGCCCAGAAAACCGTCGGCACGCCCCGGCGTTCCGGGTGCCGCAACCCGCCCGTAGTCGGTCGACAGCACGCGCTTGACGCGGTTGATGTGAAAGCTGCGAAGCAACTCACGCACCGTGATGACTTGCGCATAGTCGCCGGGAAACAGTTCACGGTGATAGGCCGGCAAACGGTACCAGGGCTCCGTGGGACGCTCGTGGTGCGCGTTGTGGAAACCAAAGTTGAGCCACAGCAGATTGAGCCACGGCTTGTTCATGCCAACGATGTCGCTGAAGGTGTTGGCCTGCTCATAAGCGCGGTCACGCACCTTGTCCGTGGGAATGGGCGTATCGTCGAGGATCGGGTAGACATCGTAGGTATGCTGAAAACAGTCTGCAAAGCGCAGCAAAGTGATGAATACCAAATAGGCCGCGAAGTACAGCAGCAAGGCCTTGATGGACACCATGCCCAGCACGATCCAGCCCGTCACGCGAATTGCCGCGATGCCCAGGATGCGCGCCCGCGCGCGACCGGCGCCCTGCTGGCTGAATGGCATCCGGACGACGAAGCCGCGCATCAGGAACTCCACCGCCGGGAAGTAGGCCCACTCCAGCGCCAGAACCGTGTTTCTCTGCCAGGCCGGTGCGCGCAGCAAAAAACCCCGTGCATCGAAGGTGATGACGTCGGCGCGCTCGACGTGATGGCGCATGTGCTTGCGGCGCATGTCCTCAAACCTGGCGTAGCAGCTGCCATTGATCCAGCTCATCAGCGTGCCCCAACGGGCATTGGCCGGGCCGGTTTTGAAAATGGCATGGTGCGCAAACTCGTGGATGAAATAGGCCGCCCACACCAGAGTGACCACGACCAGGGCAAGGCCCAATACATTCCAGCCCCAGAACGAAGCAAGCAGTAGCGCAATGCCCAGCGGATAACCCAGAACGGTCAGGCCCAGCGCCAGCACATTGGGAACAACGCCATCCGGATAACGAAACGTTTGCGACATCATGTTCAATCTTCAAGATGGCGGTTGATCAACCGCAAGCACCCTCCAAGCTCAGTAAACCCAAGCCGGGTGGTCGCGACACGAAGGCTTACTTTTTGGTCAGCGCGGTGACGAACTGCGCGTCAAATGTGGCTTCCGTGGCCGGGATGGTTTTGATTTGACCCTTGGCCTTGAGCAACTGTCCAATGATTTCGCCGCTGCCGTAGTAAGAGGTGGTAGCAGTTGACTTCACGAAAGCCTTGGGCATTTCAGCCAGCGGAATGTTGTAAACACCGGTGAGCTGTTCCTTGACTTCCTTGGCCGTGACACCCATGAACTTGCCAATGATTTTGGCTGACTCTTCCGGCTTGGCCTTCATGTAAGCCATGCCATCGAGATAGGCTTTCATGATGCTGGTGATCTCGGCGGGTTTGGCCTTGATGACCTTGTCGTCAAACACCAGCACGTCGGCGATCAGGCCTGGTGCTTCTTTGGAAGAGAAAATCACCTTGAACTTCTTGCCACCGCCCTGGCTCAGAACTTGCGACAGGCTGGGCTCGTAAGTCACGCCAATAGGCAACTGGCCGGATGCCATGGCGGCGGGCACTGCCTCGGGCGTCATATTCACTGAGGTAATGTCCTTGTCTGACAAGCCTGCGGTCTTCAGGGCATACGACAAAAGAATATCTGACGGCGACAGGGGATTAAATCCGATTTTCTTGCCCTTGAAATCAGCCAACTTGGCAATGGTCTTGTCGGCCACGATAGCGTCGCCACCATTGGAGTAGTCAATCGGCATGACGACCTTTTGCATCTGGCCGGCTGCAACCTGCCCGACCACCTGGTCATAGGTCAGCATGGCGCCGTCAACGGCCCCGCTGGCGATGGCAGCTGGAATTAGCGCCGGATCGGAAAATACCTGCAGCGAAACTTTGAGGTTGTATTTTTTGTAGAGATCGAGCGCCTCTGCAACATAGAACGGGCCATACCCGATCCACACCACCGTGCCGATCTTCATCTGCGTCGGGCCCGCCGCCAAAACGGCACTGGCGGCCAGTGTCAGCGCGACCCCTGCCAACGGCTTGAGAAGACGCCCGAACAGCTTGCTGGAACCGGTCGAAGTAACTGAGAAACGCGATGAGCCCATGATAAAACTCCAGTAGTGAGGAAAAAATAGCAGGAGGAGACGCTGTGTACGTCGCTCTCCCGGGCTTTTGTCCCTCCGTGGAGCCTCTCACGAGGCCGGAGCACTCTCGGACCAGACACCACGCAGATTTGTCATCTGGCGATCGGAACCCTAGTGCCCCTAAGTCAAAGTATTCACGTCAGTCTTTCGACATGCCGAAACGCTCAACCTGCGCCAAGACTGCTCGCAACAAGTGTGCCAGTTGCCCAGCGGCCATAGGGGCGTGGAATTGATCCACCGGCTCACAACCGCACCAAACTGGCTCATTTCGAGTCAGCCAGAAATCCGCGCCAACCACCGTGGTGCGCGGCGAGCACCTGGTGTGTACGGTGCGCAGCGCACCCGACTTAGAGCTTGAAGTTTGGGAAATGCCATCCCGTGAATTTGGTTCCTTTGTGGCGGGGATCCCGTCGCCCTTGGGGATCGGTACCCTGGAGCTTGAAGACGGCACCCGTGTGCAGGGCTTTGTCTGTGAAGCCCATGCCACGGCCCAGGCACGGGACATCCAGCGCGTTACTCAACGCCGTAGCGCTGTTGTCGCCAATCGAAAGGTTGGTGTACCCGGCCGTGCGTCGGCGATGGCGCTTCCTCGGTGGCGCTGTCCTGCATACTATGCGCCATCGGCACCAGATCGCACGTCTCAGCGAGGCGAAAAGCCTGGGCTAAAACACTGCCCGCTCAATAAACAAGCCCAACCCCACCACCAGCACCAGTGCCGACAGCGCCCGCACCACCAGCCTTTCCCAGCGGGTCTTGCGCAGCCAAATCAGCAGTGGCACCACGACGGCGACTGCGACTAGCTGTCCTGCCTCTACACCGAGATTAAAGTTCAGCAGCGCCAGCAACAGGCCCTCGCGCGGCAAACCGATCTCCTGCAGCACCGAAGAAAAACCAAAACCGTGCATC
>JBKJZS010000644.1:0-2221 GCA_046714915.1 Polaromonas sp.
AGGTGCTCCAGCCCGGCCAGAATCGCGCCGCCGCGTTTGGCCTCGGCGAACATGAAGTCCTTGATCTCGACGATGCTCGGCACCGCGTCTTTGGCGTTGCCAAAAAACTCCAGGCAGACGGTGCGTGTGTGCGCCGGCCTGCGGTGCACAATCCAGCGCGCGCTGGTGATCAGGCCGTCACAGCCTTCTTTCTGGATACCCGGCAGGCCACTGAGAAACTTGTCGGTCACGTCCTTGCCCAGACCTTCCTTGCGGAAGGTTTTGCCGGGAATATCGAGGCGTTCGGTACGCACCGCAGTCTTGCCGTCGGCTTCGAAATACTTGAGCTCAAAGCTGGCCATTTCGGCGTCGTGGATCTTGCCGAGGTTGTGGTTCAGGCGCGTGACTTCCAGCCACTGGGCCTCCGGCGTCACCATGCGCCAGGAGGCGAGGTTGTCCAGCGCCGTGCCCCACAGCACCGCTTTTTTGCCGCCCGCGTTCATCGCGATGTTGCCGCCGATACACGAGGCTTCGGCCGAGGTCGGGTCGACCGCAAACACAAAACCGGCGCGCTCTGCTGCATCGGCCACGCGCTGGGTCACCACGCCAGCTTCGGTCCAGACCGTGGCTACCGGCTGGTCCAGCCCGGGCAGCAAAACCTGCTCGACCTCGGTCATGGCTTCCAGTTTTTCGGTGTTGATGACCGCCGACTTCCAGCTCAACGGAATTGCACCGCCGGTGTAACCGGTGCCACCGCCGCGCGGAATAATCGTCAGTCCCAAGTCAATACAGCCCTTCACCAGGCCGGCCATTTCGACCTCGGTGTCCGGCGTCAACACCACAAAGGGGTATTCGACACGCCAGTCCGTGGCGTCGGTGACGTGAGAGACACGCGATAAACCATCAAACTTGATGTTGTCCTTGAGCGTGAACTTGCCAAGCTTACGCGCGGTCTGGCGGCGCAAGTCGTACATGTTCTCAAATGAGGTGGCAAAACGACTGACGGCAGTACGGGCCGCTTCAAGCAGCTCGCCGACAAAGGCATCTCGCTGACTGTCGACTTCGGGTGTACGGCGTTTTTCGACTTCGCCCAAGCGATGCTGGAGCGCATCGACCAGCATCTTGCGGCGCTTGGGGTTGTCCAGCAGGTCGTCTTGCAGGTAGGGATTGCGCTGCACCACCCAGACATCGCCCAGCACCTCATACAGCATGCGGGCCGAGCGGCCGGTGCGGCGCTCATCGCGCAGCAGGTTCAGCAGGTCCCAGGCACGGGCGCCAAGCAGGCGAATCACGACTTCACGGTCGGAAAACGAGGTGTAGTTATAAGGGATCTCGCGAATGCGGGTCTGTCCGGGCGCGCCCTCAAGCCTGGCATCGCTGTCGAAAACGTTCAACTCTTGGAAGGTGGCGGGGGCGTTCATCGTGGAAAATTCAGCCGCGGTCGGCGGCCCTACGTACTGTTGGGCTATGTTACCGCAGTGCAGCATGGCGCTGGCAGGCGGTGCTCCGTGAAGCCTCGTGGAAACCCCCCTTGTTCCAGCCCCGCGGCAACGCTTAAATCGGATTGTCACAAACAGCTCCTAAGCTGTCATTCCGATCATGTGTACAAATCAGGAGTTTTAATGAAAAACCGTTTATCAGTGCTCACTTTCGCTGCCTGCGCCCTTTTGAGCCCGCTCGCCAGCCAGGCCCAGACGGAAATCCAGTGGTGGCACTCCATGGGCGGCGCCCTTGGCGAATGGGTCAATGACCTGGCCAAAGACTTCAACGCCAGCCAAAAAGACTTCAAGGTGGTGCCCACTTTCAAGGGCAGCTACGACGAATCCATGACAGCGGCGATTGCCGCCTTTCGGGCGGGCAACGCGCCGCACATCCTGCAGGTCTTTGAAGTGGGCACGGCCACCATGATGGCGTCCAAAAGCGCCATCATCCCGGTTGGCGAGGTGATGAAAAAAGCGGGTGTGACGTTTGACCCCAACGCCTATGTGCCTGCCGTTGCGGGTTACTACACCGCGCCCAACGGACTGATGCTGAGCTTTCCGTTCAACAGCTCGACCACGGTGTTCCACTACAACAAGGACGCCTTCAAGGCCGCAGGTATTGACACGGACAAGCCACCCACCACCTGGCCCGAGGTTGCGCTGGCAGCGGCCAAACTCAAGGCCGCTGGCCACAAATGCCCCTTCACCAGCAGTTGGATAAGCTGGACGCAGCTGGAGAGCTTTTCGGCCTGGCACAACAC
>JBKJZS010000645.1:0-5470 GCA_046714915.1 Polaromonas sp.
TCCGGGGTGCTGCCCGACCATGGTGGTCGGGTAGCTGAGATGGCCAAATCCAAACCCGTGAACTTGAATCGGCTCGTACCGACGTAAGAAGAGCTGACTGCAACCGGTCCCCCGGTTTTCAGTCAACGATCAAAACCACAGCGCTGGTTTTGGCCACACCCTTCGGAGCACTTTGTGTATAGCCACACCTAAAGGATGCCCCGATGAATGCGCCCGACAAATTCGCCCAGCTGCTGGCTCTGACCCGCGAGCCTTTTCCCGCGTCACGCAAGATTTACGTGCCCGGCCAAATTCAGCGGGATGGGCACCCCGCGCTGCGCGTGCCGATGCGCGAAGTCAGTTTAAGCAACGGCGAGTCCGCCACGCTGTACGACACCTCCGGCCCGTACACCGACCCCACCGCCGATATCGACGTGCGGCGCGGGCTGGAGGCGCTGCGCGCGCCGTGGATAGCCGCACGCGGCGACACCGAGATTTACACCGGCCGCACGGCCCGGGCCGTCGATGACGGCACGCGCCGGGAAGACCGCACCGACCCCGAAGACCCGGAAGTCCAGCGCGTCGCGGCCCTGCGCGCCCAGGCGGTCGGTCTGCAGCGCACACCGCGCCGCGCCAAAGCCGGCGCCAACGTCAGCCAGATGCACTACGCGCGCCGCGGCATCATCACGCCCGAGATGGAATACATTGCAGTGCGCGAAAACACCCAGCGCGAATGGATGGCCGAGTACCTCGGTGACGCCGAACGCGCCAGCCGGGTGCGCGGCAACCCGATGGGCGCGCAGCTGCCCGAGTTCGTGACCCCCGAGTTTGTGCGTGACGAAGTGGCACGGGGCCGCGCCATCATTCCGGCCAACATCAACCACCCCGAAGTCGAGCCGATGATCATCGGCCGCAACTTCCTGGTCAAGATCAACGCCAACATCGGCAACTCGGCCGTCACATCGAGCATCGAAGAGGAAGTTGAAAAACTGGTCTGGGCCGTTCGCTGGGGCGCCGACAACGTGATGGATTTGTCCACCGGAAAAAACATCCACACCACGCGCGACTGGATCATCCGCAACTCGCCGGTGCCCATCGGCACGGTGCCGATTTACCAGGCGCTGGAAAAGGTGGGCGGCGTCGCCGAAGACCTGAGCTGGGAGATTTACCGCGACACGCTGATCGAGCAGGCCGAGCAAGGCGTGGACTACTTCACCATCCACGCCGGTGTGCGTTTGCCCTTTATTCCGATGACGGCCAAACGCCGGACCGGCATTGTGTCGCGCGGCGGCTCGATTCTGGCCAAGTGGTGTATTTCCCACCACAAGGAAAACTTTCTGTACACGCACTTCGAAGAGATTTGCGAGATCATGAAAGCCTATGACGTGAGCTTTTCGCTGGGCGACGGTCTGCGCCCCGGCTCCGGCGCCGACGCCAACGACGAAGCGCAGTTTGCCGAGCTGCGCACGCTGGGCGAGCTGACAAAAATCGCATGGAAACACGACGTGCAGACCATGATCGAAGGCCCCGGCCATGTGCCCATGCACATGATCCAGGCCAACATGGACGAGCAGCTCAAGCATTGCCATGAGGCGCCGTTTTACACGCTGGGTCCGCTGACCATCGATATCGCACCCGGCTACGACCACATCACCAGCGCCATCGGCGCGGCGATGATTGGCTGGTTCGGCACCGCCATGCTGTGTTACGTCACACCCAAGGAACACCTGGGTTTGCCGGACCGCAACGACGTCAAGCAGGGCATCATTGCCTACAAGATTGCCGCGCACGCCGCCGACGTGGCCAAGGGGCACCCGGCCTCGCGCGCGCGCGACGAAGCCTTGTCCAAGGCGCGCTTCGAGTTTCGCTGGCACGACCAGTTCAACCTGTCGCTGGACCCGGACACCGCGCGCGAGTTTCATGACGAAACCCTGCCCAAGGAAGTCAGCAAGGTCGCGCATTTCTGCTCGATGTGCGGACCGAAATTCTGCTCGATGCAAATCAGCCAGGAAGTGCGCGAGTATGCGGCCCAACTGGGCGTTGACGAGGCTGCGGCGCTGGCGCAGGGCATGGATGCAAAATCGGCCGAGTTCCGCGAAGGTGGCAGCGAGATTTACATCCCCATCCACAAGGGCTGAAAAGGGAAAGGAGAAAGGGGCGGACAGCACCATGCACATCGGCATCGCAGGCGCAGGCTTGCTCGGACGTCTGCTGGCCTTCGAGCTGACGAGGGGCGGCCATTCGGTCGAGGTCTTCGATCCTGCTTCGGGTCCGCAGGCAGGCACTGCAGGCCCGAACGCAGCACCGCGCGCCGCAGGCTGGACGGCTGCGGGCATGCTCAGCCCCACGGCCGAGCTGGAATCTGCCGATGCGCATGTGTTTGAGCTGGGTCTGCGCTCTTTGGCCCTGTGGCCCGGCATCGTGGCCGGGCTGGGCCTGCCGGTCGAACTGCGGCAACGCGGCAGCCTGCTGCTGGCGCACCGCGGGGATGAAGGGGCAGCCCGCCGGGTGGTGGACCTGTTGCGTCACAAAGCCCCGGCCGAGCATGCGCCGCAAGCACTGGATCCGGCGACGCTGCGCGAATTCGAACCCGCGCTGCACGGCGCGGTCCACGCCTGGCTACTGCCCCACGAAGGACAGATCCACACCGTGCAGGCGATGACAGCCCTGGCCCACGCCGCCAGCGCGGCGGGAGCCCGTTGGCACTGGGGTGTGACGGTGAGCCGGCTGCAGGCGGGCGAATTGCACACGCCCCAAGGCGTGCTCAGGTTCGACTGCGTGTTCGATGTGCGGGGCACGGGGGCACGGCCCGAGCCGGCAGCCCGCGGGCCTGAGGACGGTTTTACGCCGGATGTCAGGGGCGTGCGCGGTGAAGTCATCTGGCTGCACGCGCCCGGCGTGGTGCTGCAGCGGCCGGTGCGCCTGCTGCACCCGCGGCACCGGGTCAACCTGGTGCCGCGCGAAGGCGGACACATCGTCGTCGGCGCGAGCGAGATCGAAAGCGAAGACCGCTCACCGATCTCGCTGCGCAGCACCGTGGAGCTGTTGGCCGCAGCGCACAGCGTCGTTCCCGAACTGGCCGAAGCGCGCATTATTCATACAGAGACCAATTTGCGCCCCGCCCTGCCGGATAATCTGCCGCGCGTCGAACAAAGCCCGGGACTGGTCCGCATCAACGGCCTGTTCCGGCACGGCTGGCTGATTGCGCCGGCGCTGGTCGAACAAACGCTCAAAGACCTGGCATGACACAGATCAACATCACACTCAACGGCGAAGCCCGGCAGGTGCCGGCGGGCAGTACGCTGGCTGATGCGCTGCAGGCCACCGGCCAGCCCGCACAGTCGTTTGCCAGCGCTGTCAACGGCGAGTTTGTCGCCCGCGACGCACGCGTGTTGACAACACTGACCGAAGGCGACGCCGTTTTTACTTTCCAGGCCATCACCGGGGGTTGATGTGACCCCCACGCTCAGCACTTCGTGTCTTCGCTGCCCCTCGGGGTGGCGCATTTCGCCTTGGGGCGGCCCGGCGGCGAAACCGCTGCTCCCACTGGAATAAACCATGACCTTTCAGATTGCAGACATCACGCTTCAAAGCCGCTTTTTCCTGGGCACCGCCAGTTACCCGTCGCCGCAGGTTTTGCAGCAGGCGATTGCGGCCTCGGGTGCCGAGGTGGTCACCGTGGGGCTCAAGCGCCAGCTGGCCGTCGGGGGCGGCACGCAAAACGATTTTTACAAGCTGATCCGGGACAGCGGCGCGCGCCTGCTGCCCAATACCGCCGGCTGCCGCAGCGCGCGCGAGGCCATCACGCTGTCGCAGATGGCGCGCGAGCTGTTCGGCACGAACTGGATCAAGCTGGAAGTGGTGGGCGACGAACACACGCTGCAGCCCGACCCCTTTGAACTGGTCATCGCAGCGACCGAGCTGGTGCGCGATGGCTTTGAAGTCTTTCCCTACTGCACCGACGACCTGGTCAGCTGCCAGCGGCTGCTGGACGCCGGCTGCCGCATTCTCATGCCCTGGGGCGCGCCCATCGGTTCGGGTCAGGGATTGATTAACCCGCATGCGCTGCGCACCCTGCGCGCACGCCTGCCCGATGTGCCGCTGATTGTGGATGCCGGCATCGGCTCGCCGGCCGATGCGGTGCAGGCCATGGAGCTCGGTTATGACGCGGTGCTGCTCAACTCGGCCGTGGCCCACGCCAGAGACCCGGTGCAAATGGCGGGTGCCTTCAAGCTCGGCATCGAAGCCGGGCGCCTGGCTTACGAAGCCGGCATCATGGCGCAGCAGGACATGGCAGTCGCTTCGACCCCGGTGACCGGACGGCCTTTCGTCTTATGAGCCTGACCAACACTTCTTCTGCCCCCACGGTCTGGACCGTGTTGTCCCGGCATCCCGGCGACCCGCAGGCCGCGTTGCACGCCTGTAGCGCTTTGGGTGTGTTGTGTCTTGAAGTGTTGCCGGCGGCGCCGGTGCCGGACAGCGCCCCCCAGGCGCTGCTTCTGGGTCTGCCGCGCTCGGCCGGCGAGCTGCAGCTGCTGGTGCGCTGGATCGACCAGCTGCGGCAGGCGAAACCCACCCTGCCCGTGGTGCTGAACCCGGTGCCGATCGACAGCATGGATGATGAACTGCTGCAGGCTTGCCGGGAACAGCTGCTGCCGCGCACTACCTTGCTCACCGTCAGTCGCAGCGAAGCTGCAGGGCTGTCGGGCTTGGCGCCGCTGAAAAACCAGGCCGCCATCGAGCAGGCTGCAGCAGCCTTGCGCGCGCTGGCTTGCGAGGCGGTGGTCATCACCTGCGGCGACAACGCCGGCGGCAGCGACGAAGACTACGCCGACACGCCACAGGCCCGCGGCTGGCTCAGGCTGCCGCAGCGGGCCGCGCATGCGGCTGGCATCACGGATATTCAGGGCGCCGTCTTCGCTGCCGGCGCGGCCGCCGCGCTGGCACTCGGTTTTGTATCGATGGAAGCAATCATCCTGGCCCACATGGCGGTAGCCGATGCACTGCGCCACCGCGCCGTGGCAGGCCCACCGCAGCCGCGTGCCGACTTTGCGCAGCACAGCCACAACTTGCCGTATTTCAGCTTGCCGGTACCCACCGCAGTCAGCGCTTTTGCCGCGCTCAGCGATACGAACCTGGGTCTTTACGCGGTGGTCGATAGCGCCGCCTGGGTGGAACGTGTCGTCGCAGCCGGGGTGCGCACCGTGCAGTTGCGCGTGAAAATGGCCCCGACGCTTGTCGCTTCGCGTGCTGCGCTTCCCCCGGCGGGGGCCCTCACGCCTGGGGGCGGCCCGGCGCCGCTCGATGCAGCGGCTCTGCGACTTGAAATTCGCGCCAGCATCGCTGCGGCCACCGCTGCTGGCGCGCAGTTGTTCATCAACGACCACTGGCAGCTGGCGATCGACGAAGGCGCTTACGGCGTGCACCTGGGGCAGGAAGACCTGCACATCGCCGACCTGGCAGCCATCCACAAAGCCGGCTTGCGCCTGGG
>JBKJZS010000646.1:0-3323 GCA_046714915.1 Polaromonas sp.
TCACTGGTCAGGCGGCCGGTCGTGTAAAAAACCAGGCCTTCCAGGCCGAGAGCGGTGGGTGAAGTGCCGGGCGTGGAGTCCCCCTCTTCACCAGCCGGGGCCGCGGAACCGGCTTTGCCGGGCCGCAGGCGCAGCGCCCCTCTTCTTCGTGCAAGGGGCAGCGCACCGCCGAAGGCACGCGAAGCAACAAGCGTGGGGGTCCCCTCCCCACCAGCCGGGGCCGCGGAACCGGCTTTGCCGGGCCGCAGGCGCAGCGCCCCCCCGGGGGGCAGCGCAGTACACGAAGTGACAAGCGTGGGGGTTATATCATCCCGCCATTGATGGAAATGATCTGGCCGCTGATGTAGGCGGCGCGCTCTGAGGCCAGAAAACCGACCAGGTCGGCTACTTCATCGGCCCGGCCGGCGCGTTTCATGGGCACCATGCGGGCGATGACGTCGGCACTGAAGCTGCCACTGGTCATGGCCGTGTCAATGATGCCGGGCGCCACGGCGTTGACGGTGATGCCGCGGCTGGCTACTTCAAGGGCCAGCGATTTGGTGGCGGCGTGCAGCGCACCCTTGGCCGCTGAATAGTTGACTTGACCCCGGTTGCCGGCCACGGCGGCGACCGAGGTGATGGTGATGATGCGGCCCCAGCGCGTGCGGATCATCGGCAGGGTGAGCGGCTGGGTGACGTGAAAAAAGCCGTTGAGCGACACATCGAGCACGCGCTGCCATTGGGCCAGCTGCATGCCGGGGAACACGGCGTCATCATGGATGCCGGCGTTGTTGACCAGGACCTGGATTGGGCCCTGTTCCAGCAAGGCCTGCAGCGCGGCCGCCGTGGCGGACGCATCAGTCACATCGAAAGCGACAGCCTGCGCCTGGCCGCCTTCGGCCACGATGCTGGCAGCCACGGCCTGCGCCGTGGCCAGATTGCTGTTGGCATGAACAATGACGCTGAAGCCGTCGGTCGCCAGGCGCCGGCTGATGGCCGAGCCGATGCCGCCGCTGCCGCCGGTGACCAGTGCCCGTTTGAGGGATGTCGTCATGGGGATGTCCTTTGGGGTTCTGGTACTTCGACCCAACACAATGAAAGTGAAAGCGATCGATTCGTGCCCAAGGCCAGGCGAAGATCGTAGCCGTGGCTATGGCCGTCGCCATGGCTCGGGTTTGCAACGGCGGCATGGGTACGAAGGTGTGCTTTCATGCTTCGATATTTCCGGGTCGGAGTACGGGCGGCTCAGGCCGGGCTGGGGCTGCTCTTCAGGTCAGTGAGTGGGCCGACGCATCAAGCACGACCACCGCACGCCCGCTGAGCAGGATTTGTACGCCCGCCTCCACCGTGAAGCTGTAAAGCACGGTGTTGGCGTCCCCCGTCACTCGCTCTGCGCTCACCGTCAGGGGTCCGGCGATCGTGTCCAGCCGTTCGACATGCAGGGTGACGCTGCGCAAGCTGGCCAGGTAACCGCCACGTGGCGGTGTGCTGCTGGCACTGCCGTTGGCCAGGGTTTCGGCCACCAGCGCGCCGTGCACGGCCATCGCCTGCGCTGCATATTCAATACCGCAGGCCGCGCCAAGCCGGCCATGGGCCAGCAGCGGGTGTCCGGATGCGCGATGGCTGCTGGCCTGGCAACGGATGTGCCTGTCGTCCCAGGCTGTGACCGTGTCGAGCAGGCACATGCTGCCCTGGTGGGGAATGCGGCGCGCAATGTCGTCGCGGTTCAGGGTCTGCGGCAGGTTCATCACAGCCCGACCTCCACAGCGAGTTGCGTGCCGTCCAGATAATCCAGAACAAGCGGAGTCGCCTGTTTTTTCGCGATGGCTTGCAACAAGGGCAAGGCGCAGGCAGCAGGAATGGTTTGGCGCAAGAACTCCAGCGCTGCATCGTCAATCGTGTCTGCTGCAGCCGCTGTCAGGCATTGCGCGCCTTGCAGCGTGAGCCGGGCCATACTCCGCGCGCTGCGCCGGGGGCTGATGACCAGTGCCACGCCGAATGTGTCGGGGACCGGACGTTTGCTGTGCAGCGGCTCCGGGTAGTCGGTATCGTAGGCCACCAGAAGCACCGCGGTGTCATCGACGACGGCCTGCGTCATCGCTTCCAGCAGACCGGCGGCAAAGCTGCCGTCATGGGCACAGAGCACTGACGATGAGGTGATGGCGCCAGTGGAAATGCTCCAGTAACCCGATGCCGCGTTGTGCACCGAGTTGTGAAATCGCGTGGGTGAAATCAGCCGGTCGTTGGATGCCAGTGCCAAACAGATCTCGTGACAATTGATACCGTCACCTCCCGAGGAGGTGAACACCGAGGGCAGGTCGGCAGCGCGCATACCGGCAGCGTTGATCGCCTCATGGGACACTGCCAGCGAGACCTTGATCACGGCGCCGGCGCGCCGGCGTTCCGCCGCAGGCAAGGACATGGGTGACGGCAATACCGTTTTTTGCGCCGCATAGGGCGTCAGGCCCGCCAGCTGCTGGCGACCCTCTTCCCAGCTGGAAAAACCGGGGCCGATCAGCCCTAATCCTTCGACGAAGACGGTCAGCGGCGCGGTATGAAAATCAGTGGCTGCAGTCATATCCGGCGCGCTTTCATTGGACGCGTCCGAAAACGAGGCTGCAGTTGGTGCCGCCAAAACCGAACGAATTGCTGAGCACATGGCGCAAGGCCTGAGCACGGTTTTTCAGCAGGTAGTTGACTGGCAGGCTGGGATCCACGCTGTCGGTGTTCACGCCGCCGGGCATGAAGCCGTGCTGCAAAGCCAGCGCGCTGATTACTGCCTCTATGCCACCGGCTGCTCCCAGCGTGTGGCCGGTTGCGCCTTTGGTGGAGCTGCAGGGCAGCGTCTGCCCGCCAAAAACGGCGGCGACAGCTTTGCCTTCTGCGGCGTCATTGGACGGGGTGGCCGTGCCGTGCAGGTTGATGTAATCGATCTCACCCGGCAGCAGGTCTGCGCTGGCCAGTGCCTGCTGCATTGCCATGATCGCTCCCCGTCCTTCGGGATGCGGCGCCGACATGTGGTGCGCGTCCCAGGACTCGCCGGCGCCGAGCAGGAGGATGCCGGCCGCGCGCCCGTTCGGCCGCTCGAGCAGGCAGAACGCCGCGGCTTCTCCGATCGAGATGCCCACGCGCTCGGCGTCGTACGGGCGGCAGGGCTCGGCCGAGAGGAGCTGCAGCGAGTTGAACCCGTAGAGCGTGGTGAGGCACAGCGTGTCGACCCCGCCCACGACGGCCGCGTCGATGACACCCGCCTCGATCAGGCGCGCGGCCGACGCGAACGCCTTCGCGCTCGACGAGCACGCCGTGGAGATCGCCGCGCACGGCCCGTCCAGCCCGAGCCGCGC
>JBKJZS010000647.1:0-10652 GCA_046714915.1 Polaromonas sp.
GTAGGTATCGCGCGGATGTGCAACAACGCCCTGGGCGAAAAGACGCGGTTTTAAGTGCCAGATAGAGTGCAACACTACACTAGGGCGCTGACCTGGCTGAAGAAGCGGCTTGCGCGGCCGGGGCCGGAACCCAGGCCGGGTTCTGGGTGAACTTCACCGCCGTGCCTTCACGCAGCGCCCCAAGCGCGCTCTGGATGACAACCGCATTTTCTGTCAGCCCTTGGACGGCAACCATGACTTCGTTGCCAACGCCGGTTGCGCTGTGGCCGCGTGCGCCCAGCGCCACCGGCTTGTGCGCGACCTGGTTGTTTTCAACCACCTGCACGTAAGGCGCGGGTTTGTCGGTACGCACCGCACTGAGCGGAACGGCGAGCGCTGAAATGCGCGCTGTGCCCAGCGTGCCCTGCGCAAACAGCCCTTGACGCAAGCCCGATTGCAGAGCTGTGCTGGGGCTGGCGCTGGTGATGCCCAGGTAGACCAGGACACTGCGGCTGCCGGCTTGCGCGCTGGGGTTGATACGCGCCACCGTGGCCGTGACGGTTTGCGCGCTGCCTTCAATCTGCAACACAGCGCGCTGGCCCGGACGTACCGAGAGGGCATCGGCTGCACTGAGGCTGGCTTCGAGTTCGAGCCGGCTCAAATCCACAATTTCAAGAACCCGGGCGTCCACGCCGATGCGTTCACCGGGCTGCGCCAGTCGCTGCGACACCTGACCGGCAAGCGGTGCGCGCAGCACCGTGTCGTCCAACGATTTTCTCGCCACATCCGCAGCCGCCAGCGCCGCTTTGTGGTTGGCTTTTGCGGCGTTGAGGTTGGCCAGCGAGGTGTCCAGCGCGGTCCTGGATATAAAGCCCTGATTGACCAGCGCCTGGTTGTTGTCGTACTGACGCTGCACGATGTCAATCTGCGCTTTGGCTGAGTCGGCCTGTTCCTGTGCCTGCCGCACACGCGACTGGTATTCGCTGGCATCGATGCGCGCAAGAACCTGCCCGGCCTTGACAAAGTCACCCTCGCGCACGGTCAGACCCTGCAGCTCGCCGGCGACCCGCGCCTTGACGACGGCTGAGTTGACGGCCTTGAGCGAACCCGACACTGGCAAGCCCTGGCTGAGTTCCCTGGTTTGCGCCTGCACCACATCGGTGGCGGCCAGTTCCACCAGTGTCTGTGCCTTGCCGGCACTGGCTGCGGCCAGCGCTTGCTGCTGGGCTTTGCGGGCCGACAGCGTGCCCACAACTGCCGTGGCCAGCAGCAGCAAGATGACAGCGGCGATGGCCCATTTGATCCATTTTTTCATGGGAGCGCCTTGCCTTTGCCTGCGGTGTGCCCGTCGGAAAAATGCTCCCGCCCCACGCTTGCCGCTTCGCGTACTGCGCTGCCCCCCCAGGGGACTGTTTCGGCTTGGGACGGCCCGGCGCCCAAACACATGCCATAGAGAATGGTGTCGACCTGGGTCGCAATGTATTTTTCGGCGTTGACCGGCAGGCTGGCGTCGGCACAGGTGGCGCTGGAGTGTTTGGCCAGGATCAGGAAAATCATGGGCGCGATGACGCTGTATACCGCGTAGTCGAGGTCCATCGCGCGGAACTCGCCCCGGTCGATGCCGCGCTGCATGATGCGGCGAATCAGCGCGTGGCCGGGCTGGATGACTTCCTGTTGGTAGAAAGCGGCAATCTCCGGGAAGTTGCCGGCCTCGCTCATCATCAGCTTGGTGATGCCCGAAGCCCGGGTGGCGCCCACACGCTCCCACCAGACCGTCATGCAGTAGCGCAGCATCTCGCCCGCACTGCGCTCAAAAGATTCAAACTCCTCATTCCATTCCTGGAAGCGCCCGGAGATGTTCTCGCGCAGAACCGCCTTGAATAATTCCTCCTTGCTCTGGAAGTACAGAAACAGAGTGCCTTTGGAGACGCCGGCCCGTGCGGCGACTTCTTCGACCCGGGTTGCGGCAAAGCCTTTTTCGACAAACAGGTCGAGCGCCGCATCCAGCAGTTCGCCGGGGCGCGCTTCTTTGCGCCGCTCGCGTTTGGCCGACAGGGGGACTGTTTTTTCGCAGATGAATTTTGAGATAGACATTAATTACTGACTAATTGGTTATTAATGTAGCTAGTTGCTCTTTGTCCGTCAAGCCGTCACTGTGGGGTTAGCGCCTGCATCAGCAGTGTCCCTCAGATCAAAGCGAGCTAAAGCGCATCAGGGCTGAGCGACACGCAAGGCCAGCCACTCCTTCAGTACGAGTTGCGATGACTGCAGGCCATCGACCGACGGCAGCCATTCAAGCACCTTGTTTTGCTTGGGCAAAATGTAAGCCATGGGCGCGGCGGTCACCGTGAAGCCGGCGCGTTCAAACGCCTGGACCGAACGCGGCATGTGCCAGGCATGGGTGACCAGTGCAATGCGCTGGACCTTGTCCTTTTGCAGCAGCGGCCGGAGCATCCGGGCGTTCTCCGCCGTGTCACGCGACTGGTCCTCGATCCAGCGCAGCGTCAGTCCGTAGTCCCGCTGGGCCAGACGGCGCGCTATTTCGCCCTCAGGAAGGGTCTGCGCGGCCGCCGCGCCCCAACCCATACCGCCCGCAAAAGCGACTGGCAGCTGGGTTTGCCGGGCCAGCCAGACCCCGTAACGCAGGCGCGCCGCCGCTGGCAGCGACGCTTGCGGCTCGCCGTACTCCGGCGCCAGCGGCGCAACGCCGCCGCCCAGAACCACAATCGCCTGGACGCCGCTGTTTTTCAGGACCGCCGATGTGACGGGTGCAAATTGAGGCAGTATGTTTTGTGCCAGCCACACGGCCACCGCATGGCAGCTGACGAGCCAGAGCAAAACCACGGCCACAAAGGCCAGGGCCAGGCCGGTCGCCTTCTTTCTGACCGCCAGCAGCAGCCCGAGCAGGGCCAGCAGCAACAGTGCTGCGGGTGGCAGCACCAGGGTGGTCAGAATGGGTTTGAGTTCGCCGGGTTGAATCATGTGAAAATGCTCTCAAATAGATAGCTGCTTGCGACCGTGCAATAAGGGCGGGAGGCCGATTTGAATCGTAAAAGTCCCGAGATAGGTATCCAGGGCTGCTCCAAGGCAAAAAAAGGTTTTCCCATTTGCTGGATGATCGGCGTCCGGGGTCAATACGCTTCAGGCAAATCCAGCCCCTGGTTTGTCATCTCGGTCCGTGATCCATGGATTGCGGGTCAAACCCGCAATGACAAGCCAGCGCTTTAACTCGCTCCATCGTAACCAACCAAGGATGACTGATGACACAAGACAAGTTTACGGGCGCGGCAAACGAGACCATCACCCTCGGTGGCGGCTGCTTCTGGTGCACCGAAGCGGTGTTCGTGCAGGTGCGCGGCATCACCGATGTCGAGTCAGGCTACAGCAATGGCCATGTCAACCACCCCACCTATGAGCAGGTCTGCACCGGCACCACCGGGCACAACGAGGTCGTCAAGCTGACCTATGACCCGGCGCAGATCAGTCTGCGCGCAATTCTTGAAATCTTCTTCGTCATCCACGACCCGACCACGCTGAACCGCCAGGGCAATGACAGCGGCACGCAGTACCGCAGCGGCATTTATTATTCCACGCCCGAACAAAAGCAGGTGGCCGAAGACATGGTCGGCGAGCTGAACCAGCAAAAGCTGTTTGGCAAGCCGGTTGTGACCGAAGTGCTGCCGCTGTCCAACTACTCCGCAGCCGAGGCCTACCACCAGGACTTCTTTGAAAAGAACCCGAACCAGGGTTATTGCATGGCCGTGGCCGGCCCCAAGGTCGCGAAGTTCCGCAAGACGTTTTCAGAGTACGCCAAGGACTGAGCGAACAAAGGCTGCTCCGTCATCCCGGACTTATAGGGATGCCTCCCGGATGGCAAGGGCAATTTGTGTTGGATTGCGGGTCGAGCCCGCAATGACAGCGCCTAGGCTTTCTCCGCCGCCTTCAGCGCCCGCTTCAAGTCGTCCATCAGGTCGTCCGGATCTTCCAGCCCGATTGACAGGCGAATCGTGCCTTGGGTGATGCCGCCCGCTGCCAGCGCTTCGTCACTCATGCGGAAATGCGTGGTACTGGCCGGGTGAATCACCAGGCTTCGGCAGTCGCCGACATTGGCGAGGTGGCTGAACACTTTCAAGGTCTCGATAAACGCCTTGCCCTGTTCCCGGTTGCCCTTGATGTCGAAGCTGAAGACCGAACCGGCGCCGCGCGGCAGCAGCTTTTTCGCCAGCGTATGGCTGGGGTGCGATTCGAGCATCGGGTGGCCAACACGCGAGACCAGCGGGTGGCTGACCAGAAAGGCCACGATTTTTTCGGTATTTGACATGTGCCGCGCCATGCGCAGCGGCAGGGTTTCAATGCCTTGCAAAATCAGCCAGGCGGTGTGCGGGCTCATGCAGGCGCCGAAGTCACGCAGGCCCTCGCGGCGGGCTCGCAGCAAAAAGGCGCCAACGGTGCTTTCTTCGCTGAACACCATGTTGTGAAAGCCCTCGTAGGCCTCGGTCAGTTCGGGGAATTTTCCGGACTTTTCCCAGTCGAAGCTGCCGCCATCGACGACGATGCCGCCAATCACCGTGCCATGGCCGCTTAAAAACTTGGTGGCCGAGTGGTAGATCAGGTCGGCCCCATGCTCGAAAGGTTTGACCAGCCAGGGCGAGGTGAGTGTGGAATCAACCAGCAGCGGCACGCAAGCTTCATGCGCAATGCTGGACACCGTGGGCATGTCCAGCACGTCCAGCCCGGGATTGCCGACGGTTTCGCCAAAAAACAGCTTGGTATTGGTCCGCACCGCGGCGCGCCAGCCGTCCATGTCACCGGGTTTGACAAAGGTGGTTTCAATGCCGAAGCGGCGCATCGTGTAGTGCAGCAGGTTCTGGCTGCCGCCGTAGAGCGCGGTGGAGGCAACAATGTGTGAGCCTGCGCCCATCAAGGTGGCGATGCTCAGGTGCAGCGCGGCCTGGCCGCTGGCGGTGGCAATCGCGCCAATGCCGCCTTCCAGCGCCGACACCCGCTGCTCCAGCACGGCGTTGGTCGGGTTGCTGATGCGCGAGTAAACGTGGCCCGCACGCTCCAGGTTGAACAGGCTGGCGGCGTGGTCGCTGGACTCAAAGACAAACGAGGTGGTCAGGTGAATCGGCACGGCGCGCGCGCCGGTGGTCGGGTCGGGCGCGGCGCCAGCGTGCAGGGCCAGCGTGTCAAAGCCCGGGTCAGAGTAGCCAGACATGGTGTCTCCAGTAAATGGCAGAAAAAAGCAGCAGGAAAATGGCTGCCGCCTTGAAACAAATCGCAATGGTTTGCAAACTGATTGTGGGCTATATTTGAACTGAATTTTCCGTCGGGCCTTAACGGGGAAAATCTGAAGATCGCCGAGAGATCACCGAGATAATTGACAGAGGAGTGCCTTATGAGAGTCCTTGATATCCTGCGCGTCAAAGGCAATACGCTGTACACCGCTCATCCGGACGAAGCGCTGGCCAAGGCGGTGAAAGTCATGGCCGAGAAGGACATCGGCTCACTGGTCGTGATGGAGCATGGCGACCTGGTCGGCATGCTGACTTTTCGCGAGGTAATCCTCGCGATTGTCAAAAACGACGGCGTCATCGGCACGATGACGGTCCGCAGCGCGATGGACGATGCACCGCTGACCTGCACGCCCGACACAGAGATCGACGAAGTGCGGCGCATGATGCTGGACCGTCACGCCCGCTACATGCCGGTGCTGAACAAGAAGATGCTTGAAGGCGTGATCTCGTTTTATGACGTGGCCAAGGCGGTGGTCGATGGCCAGAATTTCGAGAACAAGATGCTCAAGGCTTATATCCGCGACTGGCCAGCCGAAGACGAGCCCAGCCCGGCCCCGCTGCTGTAAGGCCGCTTCCCATGGCGCCGGGCGGGCGGGCGGCAATCCAGCACGAAGCGGGGATCTTTGCGGCCGCGGGTGTCGCGCCGGGCCCTCAGCGTGGGAGCTCATCATCTAAAATCCTTCCACTATGTCTGGCAGCACTTTCGGAAACCTCTTCGCAGTCACCAACTTTGGTGAATCCCACGGTCCGGCCATAGGCTGCGTGATTGACGGCTGTCCTCCCGGCATGGCCCTGAGCGAGACCGACATCCAGACCGACCTGGACCGGCGCCGCCCCGGCACCAGCCGCCATGTGACGCAGCGCAACGAGCCGGACGCAGTGGAAATCCTCTCCGGTGTCTACGAAGGAAAAACCACCGGCACCCCGATCTGCCTGCTGATCAAAAACACCGACCAGCGCAGCAAGGACTACGGAAACATCCTCAACACCTTCCGGCCGGGTCACGCCGACTACACCTACCTGCAGAAGTACGGCCTGCGCGACCCGCGCGGAGGCGGCCGGGCCTCGGCCCGGCTGACCGCACCGATGGTGGCGGCCGGCGCGGTCGCCAAAAAGTGGTTGTTTGAAAAATACGGCACGACGTTTCGCGGCTGCATGACGCAGATTGGCGATATGCCAATTGCCTTCGAGTCCTGGGAGCATGTGCCGAACAACCCGTTTTTTGCCCCGGTGGCCGATGTCAGCCGGCTGGAATCCTATATGGACCAGCTGCGCAAGGCCGGCGACTCCTGTGGCGCGCGCATCCGCGTCACTGCCACCGGCATGCCGGTCGGTCTGGGCGAGCCGCTGTTTGACAAGCTGGACGCCGACATTGCCTTTGCGATGATGGGCATCAACGCTGTCAAGGGTGTGGAAATCGGCGCCGGTTTTTCCAGCGTGACCCAGCGCGGCACCACCCACGGCGACTCGCTGTCGCCCGCAGGCTTCAAGTCCAACAACGCCGGCGGTGTGCTCGGCGGAATCAGCACGGGACAGGACCTGGAAATCTCGATGGCGATCAAACCGACCAGTTCCATCATCACCCCGCGCGAGTCGGTCGACATGGCGGGCGAGCCGACCACCGTCGTCACCAAAGGCCGGCACGACCCCTGCGTTGGCATCCGCGCGACGCCGATTGCCGAGGCCATGCTGGCGCTGGTGGTGATGGAGCATGCCTTGCGCAATCGTGCGCAGTGCGGCGACGTGATTTCGCCGATGCAGGCGATCAAGGCTTCGGTCTAGGGTCTGTTCACACTTTTTTGCAAGATGCGTTGCGAGTCACAAAGGTCATGCGCAAGGCGCGAAGTGCAGCTGGGGTTGCCTCCGGCAAGCTTCGCAACGCCGCGCAAGGCCTTTTTTGCCGCAACCCCAAGGGAACGGGTAAAAACACTCGCGCCATAGCGCTGGTGTGACCGAGGCTGTGATCGCGCTGCTACGGCCCCACCGCAGGCGCAACAGCTTGTCATGCCGGACTTGATCCGGCATCCAGGCCTCAGGCAGGCGCCGGCGTTTTGGGCAGGTAGTCGCACCAAGGCGCCACCGCACACTGCCAGCACATCGGCTTGCGCGCCACGCACACATACCGCCCGTGCAAAATCAGCCAGTGGTGCGCGTCCACCAGGTACTCGGGCGGAATGCGCTTGATCAGTTTCAGCTCGACTTCCAGCGGCGTCCTGCCGGGCGCCAGCCCAGTGCGGTTGCCCATGCGAAAGATGTGCGTGTCCACCGCCATGGTGGCTTCACCAAAGGCGGAGTTCAGCACCACGTTGGCGGTTTTGCGGCCCACGCCGGGCAGGGCCTCCAGCGCCTCGCGGCTGCGCGGCACCACGCTGTTGTGCTGCGCCACCAGCATGCGGCAGGTTTCCAACAGGTGTTTGGCCTTGCTGCGGTACAGGCCGATGGTCTTGATATAACTCTCAAGCCCCTCCAGCCCCAGGTCGAGAATTTTTTGCGGCGTGTTGGCCACCGGGAACAGCTTGCGCGTGGCCTTGTTCACACTCACGTCCGTCGCCTGGGCGCTCAACAACACAGCCGCCAGCAGCTCGAACACGCTGGTGTATTCCAGCTCGGTCACCGGCATCGGGTTGGCGGCTTTGAGGGTCGCAAAAAACGAGGTAATGTCGGCAGTTTTCATGCCCTGCAGTGTATGACTTGTCATTGCGCGTTTGAGCCAGCGCTGGTGGCCCATGCGGCATGGATGCCGGATCAGGTCCGGCATTACAGCTTCGGCGAGATCGCACGAACTTGTTATTGCGGGCCTGCCCCTGCAGGCCATGGATCCCCGATCGAGTCCCGTATGACAAAATCTTGACCTGTCATTGCGGGCTCGACCCGCAATCCATGCAACGTGAGCCTGGACGCCGGCGCCATGACGGTGGGTGGGCAGTTCAGACATGTGGGCAATTTTTTGGTATGCCGGTGATGGCGTTACCATCCAAGCACCCAAATTCCCTCCAGAGACCCGCACTATGCCACTGCCATTTGCCGACCGCCTCAACAACGTAGAAACCTCCGCCATCCGCGAACTGTTCAAGCTGCTCGGCAAGCCCGGCATCATCAGCTTTGCCGGGGGCTTTCCGGACAGCGCCATGTTCGACGTCGAAGGCATCCAGGAAGCGGTCAACCAGGCGCTGACGGAAGAGCCCGGCGCCGCGCTGCAATACGGCGCGACTGAAGGCTACAACCCGCTGCGTGAACAGCTCGCCGCCTTCATGAAAAGCAAGGGTGTCGATGTGACGCCCGACGGCTTGATCGTCACCACCGGCAGCCAGCAGGCGCTGGACCTGCTGGGCAAAACCATGATCGGCCCCAGCGACAAAGTGATTGTCGAAGCGCCCACCTTTCTCGCCACCATCCAGTGCTTTCGCTTGTATGGCGCAGAACTCATCAGCGCGCCCATCGACGCCAACGGCGTCAAGACCGATGAACTCGAAAAACTGATCGCCGAACACAAGCCCAAGTTTGTGTACCTGATTCCCACCTTCGGCAACCCCAGCGGTGCCACGCTGAGCCTGGAGCGCCGCAAGAAGGTGCTGGAACTCGCCGTCAGGTACCAGACCCTGGTGGTCGAAGACGACCCCTACGGCGACCTGTACTTCAATAAAGCGCCGCCGCCCAGCATCCTGTCGCTAAGCAAAGACGTGCCCGGCAGCCGCGAGCTGATCGCCCACTGCGGCAGCATGAGCAAGGTGCTAAGCCCCGGCCTGCGCGTAGGCTGGATGATTGCCCCGCCCGAGCTGCTGGCCAAAGCCACCATGTGCAAGCAGTTCAGCGACGCCCATACCAGCACTTTCGCCCAGGCCACCGCCGCGCAATACCTGAAAGCAGGGCGCATGCCCGCCACCCTTGCAAATGTGCGCAAGGTCTACGCCGAGCGGGCAACGGCCATGGGCGCTGCACTCAAGCGCGAGCTGGGCGATGCAATTGAATTTACGCAGCCGCAGGGCGGCCTGTTCTTCTGGGCACGGCTCACGGGCGCGGGCGGCAAGACCAAGGATGCTGGCGAGTTCGCGAAAAGGGCGATCGAGAAGGGTGTGGCCTTTGTGCCCGGGGCGCCGTTTTATGCGAGGGATCCCGATCTGAGCACGTTCCGGCTTAGCTTCGCGACGGCGGATGTGGGGAAAATTCAGGATGGGATAGCGCGGTTGACGAAAGCGATTTGTTCCTAGGCACGCTGCGGTATAAGCACTAAAACTAACGAAAAAATCTGGGGGCCCCCCGTGCCAATATGACCTGCTACACCTACCCCAGACAATTCAGTGAGTAACGAGGTAGGTATGACAAACAACCAACAATCCAAGGCCGCCATGGATGCAGCGAACCGTTTGATCGATTCGGGGTAATTGGTGGGGTAATTGGGGTCAGACGCCAATTATCCTCACGATGCACGAGCGACCAAGGTGATCAGCGCAAGCGGGAATATCAGCAACTCGGCACGTCTGACAATGAGTTCCTAGGCCAAGGTTGTGAACAGCCCGCCGTTGGCAAGGTCACGCACGAGGACACTGCCGTCATCGTCGACGCGGATGATCACCACTAGCTTGTCGGCGGCGACTGCAACAACGTCAGGAAACGCTTGGAAATGACCCATCTCTGCACGCCCCTACTTGCGTGCGCAGATGGTGACAGATTGAATGGGTCAAGCGCAAGGTTGTGCCAAATGAAGGGGGGAAATGACGAGCACTGGCGTCCTGACGCTCAGCCTTGATGTGAGCTAGCGCTTCTTGGGAAGACCTGGAAAATCAGGGGCGCAGTAACGTTGTCAGTGACAACATGAAAGTTCAAAAGTGACAGGGTGAAGGGAAACCGACAGCTGGCCCTGCCATTGCCAGAAAAAGGGCGTTTGAAACTCCTATCCTCATCAATGCAGGTCGTATTCGACCGGGTAGAAGTACGGCGCAGTGGGCCGATCAGAGCTTGGCCAGGGGATCTTGGTGCAGCGTTCAGGGGGAGGGTCGGGTCGTTCGGCCCGCAACATTTACTTGCCGGCCGGAGCCGCAGCCCGGTCGGGAAAGCGGGCCACGTAGTAGGCCAGGGTGTCCACATCCTCGAGCGGGATCCCGCTCATGGCTGCCGTCATCGCCTGTGTGTACCCCGGACGTGTGCCGGAACGGAAACCCCGCAAGCTCATCTGCAGGTAATCCTCGCGTTGCCCTGCGATGCGCGGCACCTGCTGCCCACCGCTGAAATCCGCACCGTGGCAGAACACACATTTGTGTTGCTGCGCCAGTGCCCGCGCTTTGTCAATGCGCGCTGCGTCGGGCGGTGTCGCCGACGGCGGGGCGGGTACGGGTGGCAGCGTGCCGATGAAATCGGAGAAGCCGCGCATATCGTCGT
>JBKJZS010000648.1:0-10423 GCA_046714915.1 Polaromonas sp.
GTGCAAGAGGAAACGTCCGGCATCCCACCTCTCGATGCCCGCACACGGGCGGCGCCGTGGAAACGATGGCCGGCCGACCCACGAGTCGTCCTGATCACCACGACGATCGCAGCTGCGGTCGCGCTGGTTGCGGCGTGTGGCGGTTCCGGTGGTTCCGGCGCTTCCGGCAACGCGGCGGCAGTCGAGCAGGTCACCCTCATCGAGCAGGGCAAGCAGATCTTTCGCTTCGACACCTTTGGCGACGAAGCGAAGTGGACCGACACACTGAGGTTGCATGAGGTCATCAGCAGCATCGTCTCTCCGGCGGTCGCGCTTTCTGTCGGCCTGAAAGTCGATGCCGAGGCGCTGCCGCTGGCGGTGGTGCAGGGCATCCAGACAGGATCGATCAGTCTCACCAGCCCCGACACCACCATCGCCTTGCTGAAATTCAATGCCGTGGTCGGCCTCAAGGGTACTGTCGAGACGGTCAACGGCGTGGACAGGCTGACGCGGGTCGGCATTACCTGCGCCCTTTGTCATTCGACCGTCGACAATTCGTTCGCGACCGGCATCGGCAAGCGGCTTGATGGCTGGGCCAATCGGGACCTGAATCCGGGCGCCATCATCGCGCTTTCTCCGGCGGTTGACGCCGCCACGAAACTCAAGCTCCTCGCCTGGGGCAAAGGCAAGTACGACCCGCGCTTCAACATCGATGGCCTCAGCAAGCCGGTGGTCATTCCGCCGGCATACGGACTGGCAGGAATTCACAGCGTGACTTTCACCGGTGACGGCACCGAGCCCTCGTACTGGAACCGCTATGTGGCCATTACGCAAATGGGCGGCCAGGGATCGTTCTCGGATCCGCGCCTTAACCTGAACATCACCAACGGCACCCAGGATCTGGTCACGGGCAAACTGCCGGCCCTGCAGGCGTATCAGTTGTCATTGCAGGCGCCCGCTGCGCCGGCTGGCAGCTTCGACGCCGCCGCAGCCGCGCGGGGCCAACTGGTCTTCAACGGCGCCGCCGGGTGCGTGAGCTGTCACAGCGGCGCCCTGTTCACGAATGCCAATTCGATGCTGCACCCGCCGGGCGACTCGATGGCAGAACCGGAAACGCCGAGCTACGCGTCGCGGAGTGCGACCAAAAAGTACCGCACGTCGCCGCTCAAGGGCGTGTGGCAGCACGCGCCGTATTTCCACGACGGCTCGGCCACCACGCTGAACGATGTCGCAGCCATCTACAACACGAGGCAAACGCTGGGCCTGAGCCCGCAGCAGATCGCGGATCTGGCCGAGTACCTGAAGTCGCTGTGAAGCAGGCCTTGTGCGAGCGATGACCTGGACCGTTTGAAGTCGGCACTTCCGAGTTCGCGGCTTGCGGCGCGAATTGTTGCGCGTGAGATTGACATCACCGAACACCATTTATGCTTTATTTGACTTGGGTGGAGCGCACCGTGATCGCCTCGTCGCAGCCGTCAGTGCGTTTGGACGAGCCATAAGCCCCATTTTCAACGGAGGACACCATGGAAGCTGCATTGATTCTTCGTACCTCGACGGTCTTGCTGGCCATCGCGGCAGTCGGTGGACTCGTCATGGCGGGTATCCGGTTCGCGGGTGATCGACAGCCGCCGGCAGCGCTTGCCATGCTGCACGGCTTCCTGGCTGCCGCGGCAGTCACCTTGCTGCTGTACGCAGCCGCGACGGTCGGGCTGCCAGGGATGGCGCTCGGGGCGCTCGTCCTCTTCCTGGTGGCCGCCGGCGGCGGCGTCATCCTGAATCTGAACTATCACTGGAAGCAGCTGCCTTTGCCCAAGTGGCTCATCGTCGTTCACGCGATTGCCGCGGTCGCGGGCTTCTTGTTGCTGCTTGCAGCGACCTGGGCGACTCGTGCGGCCTAGTTAACCTGACGATCGAAGCCACAGCCAGGCCGCTGTGAGGGTGCCGAAAAACGCGGAAAGCCTGTGGACGCTCATACGCATTCCGGTCAGCATTTAAGAACGATGGGCTCCAGCGCATTGCCCTGCGCCAGCACGCGGCCAATCGCCATGGTCTTGCTGTAGCCCAGCTTGCGCAATGCGACGATGCAGGCCTCGGCCCGGTCTGCCGGAACAGTAGCCAGCAGGCCGCCCGCGGTTTGCGGGTCAAAAATCAGGGGGTAGTGGGGGTGGTTCACTGCCTCGGCCTGGTTGCGGAGAGCGCGGCGCAGGCGCACATTGGCCGGTTGCAGCGAGCTCAAAATACCGGCGGCACTGGTTTCAAGAGCGCCTTCCAGCAGGGGCAGCGCAGCCAGGTCCAGCTCAGCATCGACGCCGGAGGGCCGGGTCATCTCGACCAGGTGGCCCAGCAGTCCGAAGCCCGTCAGGTCGGTGCAGGCCGTCGCGCCATGGGCTTGCAGGCACTGCGCGCCCCGCCGGTTGGACTGGATCATGGACGCCAGCGCCGCATCAATCCAGCGGCCCCGGGTTTTCAGCCGGGCGTGCGCGGCAAACAGAGTGCCGGTGCCTATGGGCTTGGTGAGCAGCAGCACATCGCCAGCACGCATGCCGCCTTTTTTCATCACCGTGTGCAGGTCTTCATCGACCAGGCCGTTGATGGCAAAACCCAGGGCGAGCTCTTTGCCCTCGCCGGTGTGGCCACCCACCAGCGCGCAGCCGGCTTCATTGAGCACCTCCACAGCGCCCGTCATCATCTGAAACAGCACGTCCTCCACTTGGGCTTCCAGCCCCGAGGGCACGGTGGCGATCGCTGTGGCCGACTGCGCCTGGCCGCCCATGGCAAAAATATCGCCGAGCGCATGGTTGGCGGCCACCTTGCCGAAGAGGTAGGGGTCGTCAATGAAGGCGCGGAAAAAATCGACGGTGTGGACCATGGCCTTGCCCGGCGGTACGCGCACGATGGCGGCGTCGTCGGGAGCGTGCAGGCCAATCAGCACGTCCTCGCGCTCTATCGGCTGCAGGGCACCCAGGGCGCGCGCGAGCACGGTCGCGCCTACCTTGGCACCACAGCCGCCGCAGCGCATGGCAATCGCAGAAATCGCCTGCGCGGCTTCTTCCTGATCGAGCTTGACGCCCGACGCGACTGCCTTTCCCATTGACGTTTCGTCCATGATGGGGAAGGTCTGGAATTTGTCCATGAAGCGGCGGTCTATCCAGTCTTTCCAGCGCCAGACCCAGTCGCCTTGCCAGCTCAAGCGCCCGCGCGAGGCCACGGCATGGCGGTCGCCGGTGCTGATCAGCGCCAGCCAATCGCGTTGCGGGCGGTAATTGATGAGCGGCTCGCCCAGCACAGAGCGCCGCAGGTTGGCCGCCAGAGGTTTGGCTTGCCGTACCGCGAACACACCGGCCTTGGGCAGCGGACGGCTCACCAGTGCGGCAATATCGCCCGCCGCAAAGACGGCCGGGTCGCCCAGGCTTTGCAGCTGGTCGTTAACCTGGATAAGGCCGTCCGCGTCGAGTGCCAGCCCGGTCTGGCGCAACCAGGGCGCACCACCGGCCTGGGTGACCCAGACAATTTCATCCATTTCCAGCAGCGTGCCGTCGCTGATTTGCAGGCCCCGGGCCGAGACCTGCGTGACTTCGCTGTCAAGGTGCAGTACCACCTGCCGCTCGGTCAGCACGCGCTGAAAGCTCTGGCGTACTCGACTGTTGTGCGTGGGCAGGATGTCCGCCGTGTTGCTGAAGAGGTGAAAGTTGAGCTCATTGGGGTCGCGCCCCAAAGTGCGTAATTCACGCCGCAGGCGGTGCTGCATGGCCAGCGTCAGCTCGACCCCGCCCGCGCCGGCGCCCACGATGGCAATACGTGTTTTGCCGGCGTGTTGCCGCACGCGTTGCAGCAGGGCCAGCCAGCGCTCATTGAAAAGGTGAATCGGCTTGACCGCCACCGCGTGTTCGGCAGCACCCGGCACCTGGCTCATCTGCGGCGTCGAGCCGATGTTGATCGACAGCCTGTCGTAGCGCACCGGTGGTCGATTCCGGCACAGCACCTTGCCGGCCGCACGGTCCAGGCCAATGACTTCATCCCGAAAAAAGCGCGCACCGGCAAAGGCGGCCAGCGTGTTCAGGTCGATGTGGACCTCGTCGTAGCTGTAGTGCCCCGCAATGTAGCCCGGCAGCATGCCCGAGTAGGGTGTGTGGGTGTCGCGACAGATCACGGTCAGGCGTACGCCTGGCAGGGGCTTCATGCCAAAGCTTTTGAGCACACCCACATGGCTGTGTCCGCCGCCGACCAGCACGATGTCTCTCAGGACGGGTTGTTCCGGGGATTGCATGTCAGCCTTTGCCTGATGAATCGGTGGGTTTGGTTACGCCCGGCGCGGTCTGGGCCGACTGCCGCAGCTCAGCCACCAGTTGCAGCAGCGCGGCGCGTTCAGCGTGCGGGGCGAAAAGGTGCTCACGCCGCGCGCATTGTGCGCCGAGATCGGCCAGCAAGGTCTTGGCTTGCCCTGGCTGCGTCTGGCTGGACTGCCCGGCCTGGCTTTCGCGGCAGCGCAGCAACAGTGTGGCCAGCGCCGCCGCATCTCCCCACTCAAAATAGCCCGCGTAGTCCTCGCCCAGCATCCCCAGGTTGCCTGCAATGCGTGAGGCCAGCACTGGCGTGCCGCTGCGGATCGCCTCCATGATCACATGGGCACCGCCTTCCATGCGGCTGCTATGCACCAGCACATGAGCGCGCTGGATACGGCGGCGCGTGGCCTCGTGCGTCAGACCGCCGAGCCAGCGGTAGTGCGGGCAAGCGGCGGCGGTGGCGCGGGCTGCTTCGCCGAGAGCGGGGTCCAGCCCATCGCCAATGTGGTCGATAAGCAGCGACGGCTCGTCCATGAGCAGCCGCGCGGCGGCAAACAGGGTTTGCGGCGATTTTTCCTCCCGCAAATGACCGACCATGACGGCGCGCACAAAGTTCGGTGATTTGGTCAGCGCCCGACGCGCCGTGGTGGCCTGGAAAATCACGCGGGTCTTGCGCCTGAGCGGCGCGGGCAATGTGTCGGGGCCGCGTTCCTGCAGCACGACGAGGCGATAGGCCACGGCCAGCGACTGGCGTGCGTCTTCGTCGCTGTGGATGTCGCGGTACAGGTCGGTGCCGGTCAGCACCACGGCCAATCCGGCTGTGCCATCCTCTGACTGGCTGGCCGTCTGCTTCGCCGTGCCACGCGCCGCAGCCCAGGCGGCGATGGACGCCGCCGAGCGCCGCGCGTGCAGCGCCAGCATCACGTGGTCCTGCCCAGAGGCTGCCGCGTCCGGCCACTCGCGCACAACGCGCACCGCGTGCTGCAGCGACAGCATCTGCTGCCAGCGCCGGGCTGTCTGCCAATTGCCGTTGTTGGCATCGGCCAGCGCCGGGCTGACAATCACGATGCGGGTGCGGGGGGCTGAATCAGGCATCGTCAAGAATGTAGCAGGGCGCAGCGCCGCGCCAGACGCAAGGGTTTTCGTTGTCGGGTTTAATACCGTTTCCCACCGACTTTTCAGGATTTTTTCAATGAACCACCCCTCGCTATCCCTTGCCCTCCGGGCCGTGGCTGCGTGCGCTGTGCTGGCTTTTGCGGGCCTGTCGCACGCGCAAACTGTTTTTCGCGTGACCACCATTCCTGAGGAGGCAGCGACCGAGCAGATGCGAAAGTTCGGCCCCATCGTGAAATACCTGGAGCAAAAGCTCGGCATGAAAGTCGAGTTCACGCCCGTGAGCGACTACCCGGCTGCCGTCGAAACCCTGGTCAACAAGAACATCGAGATGGCCTGGCTGGGCGGCTTTACCTTTATCCAGGCGCAAAACCGCTCTGGCGGCAAAATCATTCCGATTGCCCAGCGCGAAGAAGACACGAAATTCCAGTCGGTATTCATTGCCAAGACCAGCTCGGGCATCAAGACACTGGCCGACCTCAAAGGCAAGCAGGTCAGTTTTGGCTCCCAGTCCAGCACCTCCGGTCACCTGATGCCGCGCAGCTTTTTGCTGCAAGCCAACATCGACCCCGACAAGGACTTCAAGCGCGTGGCCTACTCGGGCGCGCATGACGCCACGATTGCCTCGGTGGTCAGCGGCAAGGTTGAAGCCGCAGCACTGGACATCACGGTGTGGAACAAGTTTGTGAAGGAAAACCGGGTCGATACCAAAGACGTCAATGTCTTCTACACCACGCCCGGCTACTTCAACTACAACTGGGCCGTGCATGCCGACATGCCGGCGGCCCTGCGCGAGAGGGTCACCAAGGCCCTGCTCGACATCGACCCGGCCACCGCACAAGGCAAGGAAATCCTCGACCTCAACCGCGCCACGCGCTACATCCCGACCCAGGTCGACAACTACAAGGGCATCGAGACCGCCGCCCGCAGTGCCGGCTTGCTCAAGTAAAACGCTATTAAATTAATAGCTTCTTTCGCCCGTGGTTAAAGGGCTGGAGGTCGTTTCTATACATGAACATCAAGCTGGAACAGGTTTCGGCGCGGCATCCTGCGGCAAAACGCGGTGCCGCGGCGGCGCTGCGCGGCGTGTCGCTGGAGGTGTCCGCTGGCGAGCAGATCGCCGTGATCGGTCCTTCCGGCGCTGGCAAGACCACGCTGCTGCACGTGTTGGCTTGTGCATTGCCACCGTCATCGGGCAGCCTGCAGCTCAACGCGCGCGATCCGTGGCAGCTACCGCGCAGCAAGCTGCAGCTTTTGCGCGGCGAGCTGTTTCTGGCGCCACAGGTACCGCCCCTGCCGCCGCGCCAGCGCGTCGTCACCTCGGTGCTGGCCGGACGCCTGCCACACATCAGCCTGTGGCAGAGTTTGCGCAGCCTGTTTTACCCGACCGCGATTGCCCAGGCCGACGCCGCGCTGGCCCGCTTTGACTTGAGCGACAAATTGTTTGCCCGGGTGGACCGGCTGTCGGGCGGCGAGCGCCAGCGTGTGGGTCTGGCCCGCGCGATGGTCGCCGAGGCGAGGTTGCTGCTGGTTGATGAACCGCTCTCGGCGCTGGACCCGACACGCGGGCAACAAGCGATTGCCTCTTTGACGCAAGCCGCACGCGAGCGCGGCGCCACGCTGGTCAGCACGCTGCACCATGTCGAAATGGCGTTGCAGAATTTTCCCCGCATCATCGGCCTGCGCGACGGCGAGTTGGCCTTTGACCTGCCCGCCGTTCAGGTGACGCCCGAGCACCTGCAGGCGCTGTATGCGCAGCATCTGCATGAGCTGACCGGGCCAGCGCCTGAAGCGTTCGATCTGCCTGCGGCAGCCACCCCGCCAGCGGTCATGCATTGCCGCTGACTGATCCACCGTTCCCATGACCAGCGCTATCGCCCGCTTGCCCCTGCGCCCCGCGCTACGCGACCCGGCCTGGCACGGCCGCGTTTTCTGGGCAGTGGCCGGTCTGCTGCTGCTTTGGCCTGCGCTGGTGCTGACTGAATTTAAACCCTGGGTGATGGTCGAGCCGGGCACGCTCAAATCAGCGCTGAAGTTTCTCAGCGATTTTGTGCCGCCCAAGGTCGAGCCGGAATTTTTGCTGCTGGTGGCGCGGGAAACCTGGCGCACGGTGGCCATTGCCACCGCCGGCATGGCGCTGGCGCTGCTGCTGGCCCTGCCGCTGACCTTGCTGTCGGTGCGCGCCTTGTCGGTGTCTGCCTTGAGCGGGCGCATGGCGCTGCTGCCGGCCACGCTGCGACAGGGGGTGCGCTGGTTGCTGATCCTGCTGCGCAGCGTGCCCGAGCTGATCTGGGCGCTGATTTTTGTCCGCGTGGTCGGGCTGGGCCCGACCGCTGGCGTGCTGGCGATTGCGCTGACCTACAGCGGCATGCTGGGCAAGGTGTATGGCGAAATTCTCGAAAGCGGCGAAAGCCACGCCACGGCATCGCTGCTGCGCAACGGTTCGGGCCGCCTGCAGGCTTTCTTTTATGGCTTGCTGCCGCAAAACGCGGCCGAGCTGACCAGCTACAGCGTCTATCGCTGGGAGTGCGCCATCCGCTCGTCGGCGGTGCTGGGTTTTGTCGGTGCCGGCGGGTTGGGGCAGCAGATGGACGCCTCGATGAAGATGTTCAATGGCTCCGAGGTCAGCACCATGCTGCTGGTCTTCATGGCGCTGGTCTGGCTGGCTGACCAAGCCAGCGCCTGGCTGCGCAAGGCCCTGGGTTGACGCTGGGCTCTGGACCGTGCCATGAATGAGTCACGCCCCTCCGCGCTTGCGGCCAACGAGGTTTACCGCCTGCCACCCCCCCTTTTTGGTGCGCGTTGCAAAGCCTGCTGGCTGGTGGCGGGAGTGTTTGTGCTGGTGGCCTTAAGTTTCTGGACGCTGGATTTAAAGTGGGCGCAGTTCCTGTCCATTGATGCGTTTCGCAAGATGGGACGCTTTGTGGGCGAGCTGCTGCAGCCCACAGGCGAGGCGGCCTTCCTGAAAAAACTGCTGCCTGCCACGCTGGAAACCCTGGCCATGTCGGCCCTGGGCACCTTGCTTGCGGCTGTGTTGGGCCTGCTGCTGGCCTTGCCTGCGAGCCGCACCCATGCGCATGACAAGGCCCGCTTCAAAGGCATCACGCGACTGCTGCTCAATGCGCTGCGCAGCATTCCCGAGCTGGTGTGGGCGTCCCTGCTGCTGATTGCCGCCGGCCTCGGCCCGCTGGCCGGCACACTGGCGCTGGCCTTGCACACGACCGGCGTGCTCGGACGGCTGTTTGCCGAGGCAATCGAAAACGTTCCTGAAGGGCCAGGTTCCGCCCTGCGCATGCGCGGTGTGGGCGAGGGCCGGGTGTTTTGCTACGCCACTTTGCCGCAGGTGTTGCCGCAGCTGCTGAGCTACACGCTCTACCGCTGGGAAAACAACATTCGTGCGGCCGCCGTGCTCGGCGTGGTGGGCGCGGGCGGACTGGGGCAGATGCTGGCGTTTCACATGGGCCTGTTCCAGATGTCCGAAACCAGCTCTATCTTGCTGGCGATGATCGCCCTGGTGGCGCTGGTCGATGCCTGCAGCTACCTGGCGCGGCGGGTCATGGCCCGCTGATCCAACGGCGCCGGCGCAGTATCCACGGCGATCTTGGGGAGGTGGTCAACACCTCCGCGCTCGCAAATACCTGCATGTTGCCGCCGACCGAGTTCGGACGCAGAAAAGGAAGGGGAAGAGGTAATGCATTTGCATTGACATAGCAAGGCGATTGCATTACCATGACTGCTATCCATCCATTTGCCCGGAGCGCACCATGGCTGCCACTCTCGAAGTTGAATCCACCCTGACCGACCGCTACCAGACCACGGTGCCTGCAACCGTTCGCCGCGCCTTGAGGTTGGGCAAGCGGGACAAGATTCACTACACGATCCGTCCCGGCGGTGAGGTTGTGCTGTCTCGCGTCCAGGCTGCCGAAGAGGATGACCCGGTGCTCGGACAGTTCCTCGGTTTTCTCGCCCGTGATATTGCCAGTCACCCGGAACGGCTCCAAGCCGTTGACACCAGCCTCGTGCAGTGCATCCATTCGTTGGTCGGCGGAATTGAATTTGATCTCGATGCCATCCTTTCGGCGGACGATGAATGAGCGAGAGACAACGCTCCCCGTTGGTGGTCAACGGCTGGACGGTCTTTGCCCACCCGTTGTTTCTCGCCCAACTTGAAGCAATCACTCGACAGGTCGAAGGTCTCAAGCAAAAAGATTCTGTCGGATTCACCAAGAAGAACGCCACCAAGCGACTGGCAGCGATTGCCAAACTGACATTCGAAGTAATTCCGCAAGATCCGTCGCGGGCTGAATACCGGCAGGGCAGCACGCTCGGCGAAGACCACAAGCATTGGTTCCGCGCCAAGTTCTTCCAACAGTACCGGCTGTCCTTCCGCTACCACGCGTCGAGCAAGATGATCGTATTTGCCTGGGTCAACGATGAAGATACCAAGCGCGCCTATGAGAGCAGCGACGATGCATACCGGGTATTCCGCAAGATGCTGGGTAGTGGCCATCCTCCGGACGACTGGAATCAACTACTGGTTGAGGCGCGTAACGAAGGTGGCCGTCTGCAGCGCATCGCGACTGGGGTGGTGCAGGTGCAACCCTAAATTGAGGGCGCGCTTGGCTTCTTCAACTAACAGCGTTGTTATGGGGAAATTGCCGAGGAGAAGAAAATGCATTATCCCGTGATGACCGAAAAGCAACTGGCCACGCGCTCGAAGATCAGCGTAAAAACGTTTCGACGCTGGCGTCTGGATCAGGTTGGCCCTGTCTGGCACAAGCTGTTCCGCTATGTCCGCATTTTGGTGGGAGATCGACCCGGCCGCCCATTGCTGCGGGAGATGCGAGGGTTTTACGCCGGTTGATGGCTGTTTCAAGGGGGCATACTTGGGGTCATACGGTTGAAATGCCTATCCGTCGTTATCCGTAATATCCAGCTTCACGCGCGCCTCCGGGTTCGCAGTCAGAACCTGCTGCCAGCCGTCGTACTGCTGAACCCGCTGCGTGTGATGGCTCAGCTTTTCCAGGCATTCGCTGAGGTCCTTCTGC
>JBKJZS010000649.1:0-14341 GCA_046714915.1 Polaromonas sp.
GGCACGCCGGACGATATTCGCAACAACGCGGAAGTCAAACGTGTCTATCTGGGTCAGAACTGAAGGGTCATCATGCTGAAAGTTGAACAACTCAATGCCTGGTACGACCACAGCCATGTGATCCAGGGTTTGAGTTTTGAAGTCCGGCGCGGTGAAATTGTCACGCTGATGGGGCGTAATGGGGCTGGCAAGACCAGCACCTTGCGGACCGTGATGGGCCTGGTGGGAAAGTGCAAGGGGCGGGTCATTTTTGACGGCCAGGATATTCTGGATTTGCCACCCCACGAACGCTACCACCGGGGCCTGGCCTACGTGCCCGAGGAGCGCCGTATCGTCCCCGGCCTGACGGTGCTGGAGAATCTGCAGCTTGGCCTGCTGGCCAGTTCCCGGCGCGGCGAGATGGACGCCATGGTCGATGAAATTGCGCAAACCTTTCCCCGCCTCAAGGAGCGTCTGTATCAGGACGGCACCTCGTTGTCCGGTGGCGAGCAGCAAATGCTGGCGATTGCCCGCGCCATGATGGCCAAGCCCCGGATGATTCTGCTGGACGAACCCTCCGAGGGCATCATGCCCCTGCTGGTGCATGAAATGTTCCAGCTGTTTTCCCGCATGAAGCAGCAAGGCACCACCATTTTGCTGGTGGAGCAGAACGTTGAGCGGGCCCTGTCCATTTCTGACCGGGCTTACATCCTCGACCAGGGGCAGATCGTGCATCATGGAAATGCCGCTGATCTGCTGGCCAACGCAGAAATTCAGGAAAAGTACTGCGCCGTTTGATCCCCTGACGAAAAGGATGTTTTCAGGGCAGTGATAATCCAGCTCTATGGAACTCATCGCCTTTCTCATCGACTTCATCCTGCACGTCGACAAACACCTGGAGGCGTTTACCCGAAACTACGGCATGTGGGTGTATGCGCTACTGTTCCTGATTGTTTTTGTCGAGACCGGTGTCGTGGTCATGCCGTTTTTGCCCGGCGATTCCCTGCTGTTCGTCGTCGGTGCCCTTTGCGGCGTAGGGCTGCTCAGTTTACCGTTGGCGATGGGCGTGTTGATCGCGGCAGCGATTCTGGGCGACCAGTGCAATTATTCGATAGGGCGCTACTTCGGCCCCAAGGTGTTTCACTGGGAGCAGTCGAAATTTTTCAACAAGCGGGCGTTCAACCAGGCGCATGAGTTTTATGAACGCTACGGCGGCATCACCATCATTCTTGCGCGTTTCATGCCATTCATTCGCACTTTTGCGCCTTTTGTGGCGGGCGTTGCAGAGATGAACCGCGGCAAATTCATTGCCTACAACGTGGCTGGCGCCCTGATCTGGGTCGTCGGCCTGTGCAGCGCCGGCTACTTCTTCGGCAATCTGCCCTGGGTCCAGCAGAACTTTAGCAAGATCATTTGGGCGATGATTATCATCCCCGGGTTGATTGTCATCTATGGGGCCTGGAAGACCAGCCGTCACAAGACCCTGGTGCCGCCGGCGGGAAGCAGCTAAAAAAGAGGGCGACGGGCGGTGACACTGCGCCGATTCGCACGGGTGCGCCGCGGGGTGAGAACTGGCGCGATGGCGGGGAGTTGTGTTCGCCGCCTGCCTGTCGCATACTGACTTCATTGCAGGGTGCCGCAGGGCGCTGCGGCCAATACCGGTAAGGCATTCGCCATGCTGACACGAGCCATGTTCCGCCCAAGCCTGATTCGGGGTCCGGCAAGCTGGGTCTTGGCCTTGCTGCTGGCCATCTCGTGTACCGGGGCCAACGCCGCACCCGTGCTGGTGCTTAAGCTGCAAGACGCGATCGGCCCGGCCAGCACCGACTACATCGTGCGTGGCATCGCCAAGGCCCAGGAGCGCCAGGCCGGCCTCGTCGTGCTGATGCTCGACACGCCGGGCGGACTCGACACCTCCATGCGCCAGATCATCCAGGCGATTTTGTCGTCGTCAACGCCGGTGGTCGTGTATGTCGCGCCGGAAGGCGCCCGGGCCGCGAGCGCCGGCACCTACATCCTCTACGCCGCCCATGTTGCCGCCATGGCCCCCGCCACCACCTTGGGCGCGGCGACGCCGGTGGCGATCGGACTGCCCGGCAGCGGGCGCCCGCCTGCGCCGGCCGAGACTGGCGACACACCCCCGGACCGAGGCAAGAACGGCAAGGCCGGCAAGGCCGGGGCGAAACCGCCCGGGGCGCCGGCCGACGCGATCAGCGCCAAAGCCGTTAATGATGCCTCCGCCTTCATTCGCGGCCTGGCCCAGATGCGGGGACGCAACGCGCAGTGGGCCGAACGGGCGGTACGCGAGGCGGTCAGCCTGAGTGCCGGCGAGGCGCTGCGCGAGAATGTGATCGACCTGGTGGCTGCGGACCTGCCGGACCTGCTGCGACAACTGGAAGGCCGGACAGTGGAGGTGCAGGGCGTGCGCCGGACGCTGCACACACAGGGCCAGAGCACCGAGCTGGTTCTGCCGGACTGGCGCCAGCGCCTGTTGGCGGTGATCGCCAACCCGAGCTTTGCCCTGATTTTGCTGATGATCGGAATTTACGGGCTGTTTTTTGAATTCTCGTCCCCGGGTGCCGTCCTGCCGGGTGTGGCCGGCGCCATCTGCCTGTTGCTGGCGCTTTTTGCCTTGCAGCTTTTGCCGGTGAACTATGCGGGCCTGGCCCTGATTCTTCTCGGCATGGCCTTTTTCGCCGCCGAGCTGGTCGTGCCCAGCGGCCTGCTGGGCGCCGGCGGTGTGGTCGCCTTTGTCGCCGGAGCCATTTTGCTGTTTGACCGCGATGTGCCGGGCTTCGGCGTGCCGCTCCCCCTGATCTTCGGCCTGGCCGCCAGTTCCGCCGTGGTGGTGTTTCTGCTGGGGTCGATGGCGATGCGCGCACGCCGGCGGCCGGTGCTCGGCGGGCCCGAGGAAATGCCCGGCGAGCTGGGCGAGGTGGTGTATGTCCAGGGCGACGAAGCCTGGGCTGAGGTGCGTGGCGAGCGCTGGCGGGTGCGCAGCGAGGCGCCGCTCACACCGGGGCAGCGTATACGGGTGTTGCGGATCGAAGGCCTGACCCTGCAGGTCCAGGCTGAAACGGATTTTCTCCAAGGAGCAGCGTCATGATCTTCAATTTTCCTCTGGGATTGCTGGGCATGCTGGTGCTGCTGCTGATCCTGGTCAGCAGTTCGCTGCGCATTCTGCGCGAATACGAACGCGGTGTGGTGTTCCAGCTAGGACGCTTCTGGAAGGTCAAAGGTCCGGGCCTGGTCATCATCATCCCGCTCGTGCAGCAGATGGTGCGCGTCGACCTGCGCGTGGTCACGATGGACGTGCCGCCGCAGGACGTGATCTCGCGTGACAACGTGTCGGTCAAAGTCAATGCCGTCGTCTTTTTTCGGGTCGTTGACGCCCAAAAGGCCATTATCAATGTCGAGAATTTCCTCATGGCGACCAGCCAGTTTGCGCAAACCACGCTGCGCGTGGTGCTCGGCAAACACGAACTCGACGAGATGCTGGCAGAGCGGGAGCGCCTCAACCTTGATGTCCAGCGCATTCTGGATGCGCAAACCGACGCCTGGGGCATCAAGGTGACCAATGTCGAAATCAAGCACATCGACCTCAATGAATCAATGGTGCGGGCCATCGCGCGGCAAGCGGAGGCCGAGCGCGAACGCCGGGCCAAGGTGATTCATGCGGAAGGCGAAAAGCAGGCCGCCGCCGCTTTGCTGGAGGCGGCGCGCATGCTGGCGCAGCAACCCGAAGCAATGCAGCTGCGTTATCTGCAGACCATGACCCAGGTCGCCGGTGACCGCGCTTCCACCGTGATACTGCCGCTGCCCATGGATTTGTTGGGCGCCTTGCTGCGGCCGCAACAATCACCGGGCGAGGCGGTCGATCATAAGTAAGCGTAGCATTTCTGCTGACCAGAACCGCCGGCCAGTAAAGATGAACGCACCCACCCCATCCAGTTCTATCCTGTCCCGCTGGAGCGAGCCGGGCTCCAGTCGGGTGCCCTTCTGGGCTTACACCGACGAGCAGCCGTACCAGCGCGAGCTGGAGAAAATTTTCTACGGCCCGCACTGGTGTTATGTCGGGCTGGAAGTCGAGATTCCGAACACCGGCGACTTCAAGCTCAGCCATGTCGGTGAGCGCCAGGTCGTGCTGGTGCGTGACCGGAAAAAGTTGGGGCCAGATTCCAAATTCGTATCGGAGCGGAGCTCCGCAATCGGCGGGCCTGCCGACGGCAGGCCAACGAAATTGGAATATGACCCCAATTTTTCCGTGAATCGGGCGCCACCGTGTGCGAACTGGGCGACGGCCAATTACGCGGTGTTTCGCATGCGGCCCGCGGGTATTAGCGAGGTCTACAACGTGGGTCGGTATGTTGACGAGATTGGGAAAACAGGCGACGGCCTGAAATTCAGGCGCCGCCTGTGTGTGTACGACAGCGAGATGATTCTCAACTCACTGATCTATCCCGTGTAGACCCGGATTACACGGTTCTGGTAAAAACCCGAGAAGGACCTAACGCCTTTGGTCCTGCCGTTTGCCGACTTCGTTGCCGATCACCGCACCGGCAGCAGCGCCGCCCACGGTGCCCAGTGTGCCACCACCCAGAACATTGCCCGCCGCGCCGCCGAGGACTGCACCGGTGGCGGTGCCGATCTGCTGATTGGTTGGGTTGGTTCCGCAGCCAGTCAGGGCGATCAGGGATGCTGCTGCGGCTGCCATCAATAATTTGCTTGTCATCATGTGCACCTTTTGCTTGCGTTGCAGGCAGTGCCTGGAAAAATTGTCCGTGGGGGGAGCGGCGACTTGTGTCGTGTTCCTCTCCGCTGCCTGTAACTTCACTGTAGGTTTCCCGCAGATGTGGCACTGTAGGAGAGGGACCATCGTTCTTGTGGTCCTGCTGCGTGAACGACCCGAAGGACCGCGTCCACGGCGATGCCGGTTTTGAGCATCAGGCCCTTGGACTTGAGGCGGTCGTTGATAGTTTGAAGAGTGGAAAAATCAGTTCGTTTCGGATTCCGGTCTTAATCCCTTTGAATTCAGGGCTGGTATTGAGTCAGGGATGCAGGCAGAAATTAACGCTCTGCAACGCCGGGGCAAGGTGCGGCACGACGCGGTCAACGTGCAAGTGCTGCCGCGCTGCCCATTCGATGGCGCCGGGATGGCGGGAGACAAAAAAGGTGGTCATCGTCGGATGCTAGGGCCTACGGCCGGCTTGCCGCTGGCTGGCAAGCTTGCGGGGGCGGTTTGAAGCGATGTCACAACAAATGCATCAGCCTGATAGAAGCTCCTGATTTGATAGCTAATCATGAAGTGTTCGCATGGGCTAGAGCCTGTTTTCATCATAACAACGGGTTCAATAAGGTCATTAAAGGAACGGTTGCCGTAGTCAATGGGCGCCCGGACGTATACAGCGGATTTCGAGGCCTAGCGGCTGCGCCATCGACAACCAGGGTCGGTCAGCGGTCAAGACAAGCGCTTTCAGCCGTTGCGCCACCGCCAGACACAAGCGGTCGCCCAAACTCAAGCCCACCGCGCGTGTCGCGGCACGCATATAACCCGCCTGGATTCCATCTACGGCCTTGATGTCAATCACCACATAGGCCAACTCAGCCAGTATGGTTTGAATCGCATCCGGACTCACGCCACGATCAAGCGACTTGGCGATGATCTCGGCGTGATTGGCTGCTGTCACCACACAATGTTGTGATTGCAACGCCAGTTGAACCAGCTCGCTACCCGGCTCGCCCTGCAAAAAAGCGATGATGGCCGATGCATCCAGCACGCTGGCCTGGCTCATTCAGTTTCAGACGCCGCGCGACGCTCCGCGATCAATTCGTCTGCCAGTGAAGGAGACCCCTTGGGCACGTATTTTTGAAACATGGCCTGTGCCTTTTGTAACTGCGCGCGCCGGGTGGTGGCAATCAGCTCGCCATCACGCGCGCTCCAGATTAATTGATCACCGTCCTTAATGTCGAGTTGCGCACGCAAAGCGGCAGGAATGACGGTTCTGCCATTGGATAGGTTTGAATGGGATTTCATGGCTTATTTGCGTTAACTTCTATTCTTGTCATTTTATAGACGTATTATTTAAATTGCCAATTTCGTGCGTTCTATAGCCACGCAGGCATCTTCGGCGGCAGGGAGTGCGCCGCTCCGACTGATGCCTCACGGGCTGCAGCGTCTGCGGCGATATCGGCTTAGCGTTGTTGGGATCCGGCTTTTCGGCTTCAAACTGCTGGCGCATTTGATCAAAGCGCACACCGGGCAGGTGATAGTCCGCGCAGAGTTTGTGAAACCAGCCCAGGTCATCACTGAGTAGCGACAGTTCGGCGCGCCTACAGCGGCCGACTCCGCGCCAGCGGCGGGTTCTTGGCAAAGTAGCGGCTGATACCGCGCATCAGCGCGTCGGCCAGCTGCACCTGGTAGGCCTCGCTGCGCAGATTTGCCTCTTCGTCCGGGTTGCTTATGAAGGCGGTTTCCACCAGCACGCTGGGGATGTCGGGCGCCTTGAGCACTGCAAACCCGGCCTGCTCCACGCGGGGCTTGTGCAACTTGCCGACGCTGCCAATTTCGCCCAGCATCGCGCCGCCGAGTTTGAGGCTGTCGTTGATCTGGGCGGTGGTGCTCATGTCGAGCAGCGCTTTCTGCACCTGCGCGTCTTTGGCCTTGACGTTGACGCCGCCCACCAGGTCGGCGGAATTTTCCTTGTCGGCTATCCAGCGTGCCGAGCTGCTGGTCGCGCCTTTGTCGCTCAGCGCAAAAACGCTGGCGCCTTGCGGGCGCGGCGTGAAAAACGCGTCGGCATGAATACTGATGAACAGGTCGGCCTGCACGCGGCGGGCTTTTTGCACGCGGATGTGCAGTGGCACAAAAAAGTCGGCATCGCGCGTCAGGTAGGCGCGCATGTTCGGCTGCTGGTTGATGCGCTCGCGCAGGCGCAGCGCAATTTGGAGCACCACATCTTTTTCGCGGGTGCCGCCGGGGCCGATGGCGCCCGGGTCTTCCCCGCCGTGGCCCGGGTCCAGCGCCACGATGATGAGCCGGTCTGTCTTGTTCCGGCTGCCGGCGTCCGCGCCCACGGTTTCGGCGGGTGCCTTGGGGCCAGGCGGGCTGTCGGTGGCGGGTTTGCCGGTGGTCGGCTTCGTTGTCTGCCTGGCGATCAGTTCGCCAAGCGGGTCGGGTCCAGCGGGGGCCTCCGTTTTATCCTTCAGACGTTCTGCAATCAGTGCCTCCAGCGGGTCTGGCGCCCGGGTTGGGTAGAGGTCAAACACCAGCCGGTGCTGGTAGGCGGCGACCGGCGGCAAGGTGAACACCTGCGGCAGCATGTGCTGCTTCAGATCGATCACCAGGCGCACCACGCCCGGTGCGTTTTGCCCGACACGTATGCCGGAAATATTCGGATCGTCCGCTTTGACCTTGGCCACCAGCTCGCGCAGCGCCGGGATCAGGTCGATGCCTTCGATGTCCACCGCCAGGCGCGGCGGCTCAATGACAAAAAACTGCCTGGCCTTGAGTTCGGTGTCGGACTCGATGGTGACCCGGGTGTAGTCTTTGGCGGGCCAGACCCGCACCGCCAGAATGGTGGCGCCGCGGGCGATCTGCTGCACACCCAGCAGCAGCACCACACTGCCCATCTGCAAGGCGCGGCGCCGGCTTGGCCTGGCGCTCATGCGAGCAATGCCCGGCCGGCATCGGAGCGGGCGGTCAGCGTGACGGCGCGCGCTTCGTTGGACAGCAGTTCCATATGGATGTCCAGGTCGGCGGGGGGCAGATGACTGCCGGCTTTTTCCGGCCACTCGACGATTTTCAGGCCGGGGCTGGCGAAGATGTCGCGAAAACCGGCTTCTTCCCATTCGTTCGGGTCATTGAAGCGGAAGAAATCAAAATGCCAGATGTTGAGTGCGCCGCCCGATGCGCATGCCGCCACGGTGTAGGGCTCAACCACCGCATAGGTCGGGCTTTTGACGCGGCCCTGCACACCCAGGCCTTTGAGCAAATGTCGCGCAAACGTGGTTTTGCCGGCGCCCAGGTCCCCGTGCAATTGAATCAGCGCATTGCAAGCCGATACGCTGAGCAGCAGCTTTTCAGCCAGCGCCCGGGCGAAAGCCTGGGTGTCGGCCTCGGTATTCCAGGCAATACTTTTTACAATATGCAGGTGATCTTCAATAGCCATCAATTCGTTTCTCAGATTCAAACTTGGGCGCGCGAGCTTGGATTTTCGCAAATTGGCATTGCAGGTGTTGACTTGTCGTCTGCAGAGCCCGGATTATCGGCCTGGCTGGCCGCTGGCTTTCATGGTGACATGAATTACATGGCCGCGCATGGCCTGAAGCGGGCCCGGCCCGCCGAGCTGGTGCCTGGCACGGTCAGCGTAATCACGGCGCGCATGGACTATTTGCCTGCCGCCACCTCTGACCAGCCGGGCCAGTGGCAAGCCATGGAGCTGGCGCGTTTGCAGCGGCCCAAGGAAGCCATTGTCTCGGTCTATGCCCGGGGCCGTGATTACCACAAGATCATGCGTTCGCGCCTGCAAAAACTCGCCGAACAGATCGCCGACCATGTGCAGCCGCTCGGGCACACCGCTTTTACCGATTCGGCGCCGGTGCTCGAAGCCGAGCTGGCCGCGCGCAGCGGGCAGGGCTGGCGCGGCAAACACACGCTGTTGCTGAACCGCGAAGCCGGCTCCATGTTTTTCCTCGGCGAGATTTATGTCGACATCGCGTTGCCGGCGAGCGAGCCGGTGACCCCGCATTGCGGCAGCTGCAGCGCCTGCATCGACATCTGCCCGACCCAGGCCATCATCGCGCCGCACAAGCTTGATGCCCGACGCTGCATCTCTTACCTGACGATAGAACATACCGGCCCAATTCCGCTGGAGCTGCGGCCCCTGATCGGCAACCGCATCTACGGCTGCGACGACTGCCAGCTGGTCTGTCCCTGGAACAAGTTTGCGCAGCGCAGCGCCTTGCCCGACTTTGACGAGCGCGAGGGCCTCACCGGCCAGCAACTGACCACGCTGTTCGCCTGGACGGAAGAGGAGTTTTTGCGTTACACCGAGGGCAGCGCGATACGCCGCATCGGCCACGTGCGCTGGCTGCGCAATATCGCCGTGGCCATGGGCAATGCCTTGCGCGCCGGGGGTGACGACAGCCTTCGCGAGGCTTTGCTGGCGCGGCAGGGCCATGCCAGCGCGGTGGTGCGAGAACATATAGCGTGGGCCCTTTCTCAATGAATTATCAATGAAATTGGCCTCCAGCCCTTTGTGGACGGGCGCAATCAGCTATTCATTTTGTAGCATTTTGTGTTGCACGCTTCCCCGGCGCGGCCGTGCCGCAGAGTCGCACCCGGGTCCGTTTCTGGACAGCCGAGTTGGCGGCCCGCATAATTCAGCCGTGCCAACCACCTCGTCCTCCCGCCCGTTCTGGGCACGTTTTGCAGCATGGCTGGGGTTTCTGGCCGTGTTCTCCGCGCTGCTGGCCCCCGTGTCCATGCTGGCCGAAGAGGTGCGCACGGGCAAGCTGGGCGGGCTTTGCAGCGCCGGCGCCGTGACTGCAATGGCCGGTGCACTGGACGGGTCCGGCAGCGATGACTCTTCGTCAACGGCTTCGCATTGCGAGCTGTGCGGCTCGCTCGGGCTGGGACTGCCGCCCCTGCAGCAGGCCGAAGTATTTCCTGCCGCCGTCACCGCGATGGCCGCCGTTTTTCACGATGCCGTGTTATCGGCATCCTCGCCGGGGCTACCGTTCAGCCGCGGCCCGCCTTCACTTTGAACTGAACCGCCTCTGCCGAGGCTTGTTGCGTATTGGCCTGACGGCCAGCACGCCGTTTACCGTTCTTTTCAAAGGTGAATACCATGAAATCCATCCACGCACGTGTTGCGTTTCCCTTGCGTGGCGTCGCCACTGCCGTCCTGACAAGCCTCGCTGCCGTCGGCGGGATGTTTCCCCTGGCTGCGTTCGCGCAAACTTCAGCTGACGCTCCTTCGGCGGCTTCGGCCGACCTGCCGGTCAAATCGTTGGGCATGGTCACCGTCACCAGTGGCCAGCCGACCTCGCTGCCGACGCAGATTCCGACCACCATTGAAGGCGTGACCCGCGAGCAGATCGAGCGGACCGTCAATGCCACCGACAGCGAAGATGCGCTCAAGTACCTGCCCAGCCTGCTGGTGCGCAAGCGTTACATCGGCGACTACAACCACGCCATCCTGTCCACGCGGGCGTCGGGCACCGGCAACCCGGCGCGCTCCATGGTGTATGCCGATGGAATTTTGCTGTCCAACTACCTGGGCAACGGACCCACCAACACGCCGCGCTGGGGCTTGGTCACGCCGGAAGAAATCGAACGGGTCGATGTCCTGTACGGCCCGTTTTCCGCGGCTTATCCGGGCAACTCGGTGGGCGCGGTGGTGGACTATGTCACGCGTATGCCGACGCAGTTTGAAGCGCACGCCAAACTCAGCGGTTTCACCCAAAACTACAAGCTGTACAACACCGACAGCCGTTTCAGCGGCAACCAGGCGAGTGCCTCGCTGGGCAACCGCAGCGGCGACTGGTCGTGGTTCATCAACGCCAACCGGACCAGCAGCGTTGGCCAGCCGCTGACCTTTGCACTCAGGCCTGTCAGCACCGCAGCACCCGCCGCGGGCGCACAACGAGTCAGCGGGGCCGTGCCGGTGCTGGACCGTACCAATGCTCCGTCCGTGATTTTGGGCGCGGGCACGCAATACGACACCACGCAGGACCACCTCAAGGTCAAGCTGGCCTATGACTTCTCGTCCACCGTGCGCGCCAGCTACACGCTAGGCTACTGGCAAAACACCTCTGAAAACCGTTCACAAACCTACTTGCGCAATGCGGCTGGTGCGCCGGTGTTCAGCGGCAACGTCAACATTGACGGCCGGGGCTACACCCTGGCGGCCAGCGACTTCGGCGTGAGCAACGAATCGTTCGAACACCTGATGCACGGGCTGTCCGTCAAATCCAACACCCAGGGGGTATGGGACTGGGAAGTCGCCACCAGCCTGTACGACTTCCACAAGGACCAGATTCGCTCGGCCACCACATTCCAGCCGGGCTCATTGAATGGTGGAGCGGGCACATTGCAGGACCAGAACGGCACCGGCTGGAACACGCTGGCACTCAAAGGCATCTGGCGGCCCGATGGCGTCAACGGCGCGCATATTGCCGACTTTGGCTACCAGCAAGACAGCTACAAGCTGCGCATCCTGCGCTCCAACATCGCAGCCAACTGGATCACCGATGGCCCCGGCAGCCTGGCCAACGATGTGGGCGGGAGAGCCCGGTTGCGCAGCGTGTACGCACAAGACGCCTGGCGTTTTGCGCCCTTGTGGAAAACGGTGCTGGGCGTACGCGCCGAAAACTGGAATGCCTACAGCGGCTTCACGACCTTCGGCCCTGGCAACCCTGCCAACGCCAACCACGCTTCGCGCAGCGAGAGCCACGTCTCACCGAAAGCGGCTTTGTCCTACCAGTGGGCGTCGGACACCGTACTCAAGGCCTCCACCGGCCGCGCAGTACGCTTTCCCACGGTGGGCGAGCTTTATGGCGCTACCAACACCCTCAACGCCAGGTTCGTCAATGACCCGAACCTGCGGCCTGAAAAATCCTGGACCACTGAACTCACCGCTGAAAAAGATCTGGGAAATGGTTTGTTGCGCGTGACCCTTTTCACTGAAAACGTGCGCGACTCGCTGTTCACGCAACTGACCTTTGATCCAGTCCTGAACCAGAACATCAGTCGGGTGGCCAACGTCAAGCGCGTACAGACCCAGGGCGTGGAAGTGGCTTACAGCGGCAACGACGTGCTCAGGAAGGGCCTGGACTTCAGCGGAAGCGTGACTTATGCCGACTCGCGCATCAAGGAGAACGACGGCTTTGTGACGGTGCCGGGCGATACCCTTGGCAAGTACCAGCCACGTGTGCCGGTCTGGCGCGCGACCGCCCTGGTCAGCTACCGCTTTGACCCGGCCTGGACCGGCACCTTTGGCGCTCGCTACAGTGGCAGCCAGTTCTCCACCCTGAACAATTCGGATGTGAACGGCTTTGCTTACACGGCCGCCAGCAGGTACTTCACCACCGACGTGCGGGTGCGTTACCAGGCCAGCAAGCAGTGGAGCGCCGCTTTCGGCATTGACTATCTGAAGAACTACAAATACTGGAACTTTCACCCCTATCCGCAGCGCACCTTGGTGGCCGAACTGAAATACGCCCTGTAAAAATCGAGCTCAAACCCATAACCGCATTCACGAAAGACCATCATGAAACTCTCAAACGCTACAAAAATCATGGCCACCAGCGCCATCTGCATGCTGGCCATGCCCGCTTTTCCCCATATTGGCCTGGAAGAAAAAAGCGCCCCGGCCGGGAGCACCTACAAGGCTGTTTTTCAGGTCGGCCATGGTTGCCAGGGCTCGGCGACCACCGGGGTGTCGGTTCAGATCCCGGCGGGCTTTCAGGGCGCCAAGCCTTACCCGAAGGCCGGCTGGACGCTGTCCACCAAGCTCGGCAAACTGGCCAAGCCCTATGACAACCATGGCAAGCAGGTGACGGAAGACGTGACGGTGGTGAGCTGGACCGCGGCGAGCAAGGAGGCGGCGTTGCGGGACGCGTATTTTGACGAGTTCGTGCTGCGCGGCAAATTGCCCGAGGCGGCCGGGCCGCTCTGGTTCAAGGTGCTGCAAACCTGTGAAAGCGGCAGTCTGGACTGGAGCGACATTCCCGCAGCGGGCGCGTCAGCCAAAGGCCTGAAGTCCCCCGCCGCTTTGCTGGAAGTGACAGGGCCTGCGCAAAGCGCCGAGCTGGCCCCGACGGGCCAGCCGGTTCAGGTGAAGGATGCCTGGGTGCGCGCCACGGTGCCAGGCCAGAAGGGCACCGGCGCTTTCATGAAAATCACAGCCCAAACCGCGACGCGACTGGTGGGTATTTCCTCGCCGGTAGCCGGCGTGGCCGAGGTGCACGAAATGAAGATGGCGGGTGAGGTCATGACGATGCGTCGCGTAGAGGGCCTTGATCTGCCGGCAGGAAAAACCGTGGAACTCAAGTCTGGCGCTTACCACGTGATGCTGATGGACCTGAAGCAGGCTCTGGCGAAAGGCAGCACGGTCCCGTTGACGCTGATCTTCAAGGATGCAAAAGGGCTGGAAAGCCGGGTAGACCTGAAGGCGCCGGTCGCTCTTTCAGCCCCGGGCGCGCCGGCAGGTGCGGCCAAAGCCGGCGCCCAGGGCCACGTTCACTGACTATCTGGATTTGCTGCCGAGGCGGCGGTACACGGTGGCACGGCTGATGCCCAGTGTCCGGGCCGCTTTCATCACATTGCCCCTGGCATCGCTGACGGCTTTACGTATCAGGGCTGTCTCGACGTCCTTGAGCGGCAGGTAGGGCGCCGGCGCACTGTCGGCGAGCCGGTTCGGCGCAGCGGAGCGTCCCCGCAGCAGTGGCAGAGCGTGCAGGCGCAGGCCGGACCACAAAGGCACGTCGATGGCTTGCGGATAAGCCAGCGTGTCGCTTTTTGCGGCGTCAAAGAGCATTTCGTAGGGCATCGCAAACAGCTCGCTGCAATGCACGGCCGGCGCGCCGCCGGCCTGGAGCGCAGGCACCATCTGCCGCGCCGCGGGATTAGCGCCGGTCACCCAGCCGTCCGGGTCGAGGCAGATCAGCCCGTCCGTGTCTTCTCCCAGGCTGTGGCTGGACCAGTTCAGCCGGATCAGCAGATCGTGCGGCTTGTTCTGCGTCAGCGCATTTTCAATGCTGCGCGCCGACTGCACGACCAGGTGCTTGAGCTCGGGCCGCTCCACCGCGTCGACGCCGGTCAGGTCCAGCATGCCGGCGCAGTGGCCGTCCGGCCCGAACAGCGGCGCACCGGCGCAGCTGTAGGCTGAATTGGCATTGAAAAAATGCTCGCCGCGATGCAGCCAGACCGGTTGCAGCTCAATCAGCGCGGCGCCTATGGCGGTGGTGCCCACGCTTTGTTCGGACAGGTCCACACCAATGCGCGTGATCAGGTCGGCGCGCCGGTCGTGCCGGTCAATCGCGCCGTTGACGTCCACCACCACGCCTTGCGCGTTGGTCAGGATCGCAAAATAACGGGTGCTGGCAATCGCCGCCCCGAGTTTTTCCAGCACCGGTCGGGCGGCCTGCACCAGCACATGATTGGCTTCTTCGGTGCGGCGCAGGGCCTGCGCAGGAATCCCGTTGAAGGCGACTTCATGCTCCGGCTTTTTGCCGCTGGCCAGGCAGCGCTGCCAGGAGCGTTCAATCCACGGAGCGGTTAATTCGCCAGAGAGGTTTTTCCCGTCGCGCAGCACCGCCTGACGCGCTTGCGCGATTTGTTGCAGGCGTTGTTCAGAGG
>JBKJZS010000650.1:0-16249 GCA_046714915.1 Polaromonas sp.
GCATGACCCACGAGCAGATCGACCCCCTCAAACGCGGCGGCCACGACCTGGTGAAAATCCACGCGGCCTACGCGGCAGCGGCCAACCACCGGGGCCACCCGACCGTGATCCTGGCGCACACCAAAAAAGGCTATGGCATGGGCAGCGCCGGCCAGGGCAAGATGACGACGCATTCGCACAAGAAATTTGACGAAACCGACCTGCTGGAATTTCGCAATCGATTCAACCTGCCGCTGAGCGATGAGCAGGCTCGGCAGATGGCGTTCTACAAGCCGGCGCAGGACAGCGCCGAGATGCAGTATCTGCACGCACGGCGGACGGCGCTGGGCGGCTACCTGCCCAAACGCGACACCACGGCGGAAGTGATTCCGGTGCCGGCCCTCGCCCGCTTTGCCCAGTTTGCGCTGGCCGCCGATGGCAAGGAAATGAGCACAACCATGGCTTTTGTTCGCATGCTGGGGGGTCTGCTGAAAGACCCGGCGCTGGGGCCCAAAATCGTCCCCATCGTGGCGGATGAAGCCCGTACCTTCGGTATGGCCAACCTGTTCAAGCAGGTGGGTATTTATTCGAGCGTGGGCCAACGCTATGCCCCGGAAGACATCGGTTCCGTACTGAGCTACCGCGAAGCCCTCGACGGCCAGATTCTTGAAGAAGGCATTAGCGAAGCGGGCGCACTGGCCAGCTGGACGGCGGCCGCCACCAGTTACAGCGTGCACGGATTGGCCATGCTGCCTTTTTATATTTATTACTCGATGTTCGGCTTCCAGCGGGTCGGTGACCAGATCTGGGCCGCGGCCGACCAGCGTGCGCGCGGCTTCCTGCTCGGGGCCACCTCGGGCCGCACCACCCTCAGTGGCGAGGGCCTGCAGCACCAGGACGGTACCAGCCATCTGATCGCGGCGACCATTCCCAATTGCAAGGCTTACGACCCGGCCTTTGCCTGTGAACTGGCGATCATCCTGGACCAGGGCATGCGCGAGATGATGGTCGAGCAGAAAGACGTGTTTTATTACGTGACGATGATGAACGAAAACTATGCCCAGCCCAACCTGCGGCCGGGCGCCGAGGCGGACATCATCCGAGGATGCTATCAATTAAATAGCTATTTGCGCACGCCAGACAAGGGCCAAAGCCCTAAAACGCTTAAAAATGTGACACTGCTGGGCTCAGGCGCCATCCTGACCGAGGTGATCAAGGCGGCGCAGCAACTGGCCAGCCAGGGTATTGATGCGACGGTCTACAGCGTGACCAGCTGGAGCGAGCTTGCACGCGATGGCGCGGCTTGCCAGCAGCGCGCGCTGAGCGGCGCCACATCGCAGACCGAGGCGTTCATCACGCAGCAGTTACGCGCCAGCCAAGGCCCGATCATCGCCGCCACTGACTATGTCCGCGCCGTGCCCGAAAGCATTCGCGCTTTCCTGCCGGAGGGCCGCAGTTACCTGACACTGGGAACCGACGGCTTTGGCCGCAGCGACACACGGGCGGCGCTGCGCGAATTTTTCGGCGTCAACGCACAGAGCATTGCGGACGCGGCACTGCACCAGCTCAAGACGACATAAAACGGACAGCCCATGTGCGGCCCAATCCGCACACAGGCTTTCCTGGCGACTTTGCGATGGCCTCAGGCGCCAGGCGCATGAGGCCGGTCTGCACTTACCGGGGCAGCAGAACCTTGTCCACCACGTGGATCACGCCGTTGGATTGGTACACGTCCGCAATTGCGACTTTGGCGGAACCCCCTTTTTCGTCAGTGATGGTCACGCCGCCGCCGGTAGCGCTGGCTGTCAGCGTGCCGCCAGCTGCGGTCTTGAGCATCGCCTTGCCTTTGCCGTCCGCGATCAGCTTGGTCAGCGCGGCCGCGTCCAGCTTGCCGGGCACCACATGGTAAGTCAGGATGCCGCTGAGCATGGCTTTGTTTTCAGGCTTGAGCAGGGTGTCCACCGTGCCGGCAGGCAGTGCCGCGAACGCGGCGTTAACCGGAGCGAACACCGTGAAGGGGCCCGGTGTCTTGAGCGTATCCACCAGGCCAGCAGCTTTAACAGCGGCCACCAGGGTGGTGTGGTCCCTGGAATTGACGGCGTTATCAATAATGTCTTTGGAAGCGAGCATGGGTGCGCCGCCCACCAGCACCTGCGCGAAGGAAGAGGCAGCAGCCATAGACATCGCAATGGCCAGGCCGATCGAAGCCAGTTTGTGTTTCGTTTGCATTTCAAATACCCTTTGATGAAGTTGAACATGGAGCCGACGTCCCGCTTTGGAAATCAACGGCTGTCATGAATACGGGCCCGGTTGAGTATCGGATTCAACTGTTTGCGCAACTCAGACAGGGATGCTTGTCATCAAGCGGCAACGGGTCATGCTTTTGCCGCGGCGGATCCGGCTGATCGCGTGCAACGCCGCACCCGCTCACGGCCGCGATTGCAGCCAGACCCGCACGGCCTGCGGGTAGAGGAGGTGCTCCTGCAGCAGGACACGCGCAGCCAGCGTCTCCGCCGTGTCGTCCGGCAGCACCGGCACGGTCGCTTGCGCCAGGATAGGCCCGTGGTCGAGATCATCGGTGACCTGATGGACCGTACAGCCGGCCTTGTCGCAGCCCGCGTCGATGACGCGCTGGTGGGTGTTCAAGCCGGTAAAGGCCGGCAGCAGCGAGGGATGGATGTTGATCAGGCGCCCGGCGTAATGGCGGACAAAAGCTGGCGTGAGGATGCGCATGAAGCCAGCCAGCACCACCAGAGCCGGCTGGTAGCTGTCAACCAGCTGCAGCAGCGCTGCATCAAAGACTTCGCGCGAATCAAAATCTTTGTGGCTGAGGACCTGCGTGGCAACCCCCAGCGCTTGCGCCAGTTGCAGGCCCTGGGCGTCGGCCCGGCTGCTGATCACAGCCGCAATACCGGCGCCGAAATGGGTCTGCCAGTCTTGCTCGCGCGCAGCCTCGACCATGGCGGCCATGTTGGAGCCGCTGCCCGAAATCAGGATCACGATGTTTTTGGGCTGGCTTGGCATGGCTTTAGTTTAGTGCTGGGGCAGCGGCGGTTTGGCCAGCGCGAACAAGGCCAGCGCCACCGCGCCCAGCCCCACCAGCAGCCAGAGCAGGCCCGCGTAACCGCCCAGCCCCAGCAGCGCCCAGGCGGTGACAAGAGGCGCGGCGGCGCGGGTGCACAGCGCAATGCCCGACATCGCGCCACTGATGCGCCCGACCTGCTCGCGGCCATAAAAGTCGGGAACGATGTTGCTGCGCACAATGGTGATCAGGCCGTTGGCCACACCAAACAGCACCGCAAAACCAACCAGCACCAGCGGCTGCCGGCCCAGCGCGAACACTGCCAGTGCCAGCGGAAACAGCCCCAGCGCCATCAGCCCCAGGGCGCGGTGGCTCAACGGCCGGCCCAGCCATAAAAAAGCAAAACACCCAGCCACCTGGGCGGGACCGAACCACACCATCACAGCCACCGCCTGTGCCTGCGCCGCACCGACGGCATAGGTCGCCAGCCCCCAGACCATCAGTCCCAGGGTGAAAGCACCCATGATGTCCGGCTGGCTCCAGCCCATGTCGCGCTGCATCGGCAAGACAAAGGAGGAAAAGCCGTAATACATCACTGCCCAGACCAGAATCTGGCCGACACTGAGGGCGCTGATGATGGTGCGGTAAGACGGCAAAGTGCCCCGATTATGCTCAGCCTTGGGGGCCGACCCGCTTGCCCGGGCGGCACCGGCTAGTTTGTCCTGCAAGGCGGAATCGCTCGCTATTTGTCCCCGCTGGGACATAAAATTCCGCACGACCGTGCTCAAAATAGCGGCGTTGTTGGAACCCGATGGAGCCTACCCCTATGGACTTAGCTTTCACCCCTGAAGAACAGAAATTTCGTGAAGATACCCGCGCCTGGGTTCACGCCAGCCTGCCCGCGGACATTTCGCACAAGGTCCACCATGCGCTGCGCCTGTCGCGTGACGACATGCAGCGCTGGGCCAAAATTCTTGGCAAAAAAGGCTGGCTCGGTCATGGCTGGCCCGCTGAATTTGGCGGCCCCGGCTGGAGCGCCGTGCAAAAACACCTGTTCGAAGAAGAATGCGCGCTCGCTGGCGCCCCCCGCGTCGTGCCGTTTGGCCCGGTGATGGTGGCGCCGGTGATCATGTCTTTCGGCACGCCCGAGCATCAAAAGCGTTTTCTGCCTGGCATTGCCAGTGGCGAGGTCTGGTGGAGCCAGGGGTACAGCGAGCCCGGCTCGGGCTCGGACCTGGCTTCGGTCAAATGCCGGGCTGAGCGCGTCGGCGACAAATACATCGTCAACGGCCAGAAAACCTGGACCACCCTGGGCCAGTATGGCGAGTGGATTTTTTGCCTCGTTCGCACCAGCACGGAAGGCAAGCCGCAAACCGGTATCAGCTTCCTCCTGATCGACATGAAGTCGCCGGGCATCACGGTGCGCCCCATCGTGCTGCTCGACGGCGAAGCTGAGGTCAACGAGGTCTGGTTCGACAACGTGGAGGTGCCTGCAGAAAACCTGGTCGGGGAGGAAAACAAGGGCTGGACCTACGCCAAGCACCTGCTCAGCCATGAGCGGACCAACATCGCCGACGTCAACCGTGCCAAGCGCGAACTCGAACGCCTCAAGCGCATTGCAAAAGCCGAAAACGTCTACAGCGATGTGCGTTTTCGCGATGAGATCGCCAAGCTTGAAGTGGATGTGGTGGCGCTGGAGATGCTGGTGCTGCGCGTGTTGGCGGCCGAAAAATCGGGAAAAAATTCGCTGGACATTGCCGGCTTGCTGAAGATTCGCGGCAGCGAAATCCAGCAACGCTACAGCGAGCTGATGATGCTGGCCGCCGGTCCTTATAGCCTGCCTTTCATCGAGGAAGCAATGGAAGCCGGCTGGCAGGGCGACTTCCCTGGCGGCGTGGCTGCCAATGCACCTCTGGCATCGACCTATTTCAATTTGCGCAAAACCACGATTTACGGCGGCAGCAACGAAGTCCAGCGCAACATCGTGTCGCAGTTCGTTCTGGGTTGAGACCAGCGCCTTTGTCATTGCGGGCTTGACCCGCAATCCATGGATCCCGGGTCAAGCCCGGGATGACCACCAACAGGAGAACAGTATGGATTTCGATTTCACGGACGACCAGGAACAACTGCGCGATGCAGTCCGAAAATGGGTGGACAAGGCCTACAACTTCGAGCGCCGCCGCGGTATCGACCAAGCGGGCGGCTTTTCGCGCGAAGCTTATGGCCAGCTGGCCGAACTCGGCTTGTGCGGGCTGTACATTCCAGAAGCGAACGATGGCCTGGGCATGGGGCCGGTCGAAGGGATGGTGGTGATGGAAGAGTTGGGCCGCGGCATCGTGCTCGAACCTTTCGCGCAGACTTTGATCGCCGGCGGCGTACTTGGCGCCTATGCACCGGAGCCCGTCAAAGCCGCCTGGCTGTCGAAAATCGCCAGCGGCGAAAGCCTGGTCGTGCTGGCCGCCCAAGAGCGTGCAGCCCGCTACCGGCTCGATGTTTGTGAAGCAAAAGCGGCTCAATCCGGCTCTGGATGGTCGCTGACAGCTACTAAAAGCATAGTCCCAGCAGGCGACCAGGCCGACGCCTTCATGGTGCCGGCTCAAGTTCAGGGAAAGATGGCCCTGTTTCTGGTCGAGCGCACAGCCGCCGGCGTTACCACCCGCGGCTACGGCACACAGGACGGCGGCCGCGCAGCCGAAGTGATGCTCAAGGACGCGCCCGCCAGCCTGATCACGCTGGACGGCCTGCCGGCGCTGGAGTATGCGGTGGACATCGGCATTGCCGCCATCTGCGCCGAAGCCGTCGGCGTGATGGACAGGACGCTGGCCATCACGGTGGAATACATGAACACCCGCAAACAGTTCGGCGTGGCGATCAGCAGCTTTCAGGCGCTACGGCACCGCGTGGCCGACATGAAGATGCAGCTGGAGCTGGCTCGCTCGATGAGCTATTACGCATCGCTCAAACTCAATGCGCCTGCCGAAGAACGCCGCGCGGCGATGGCCCGGGCTAAATACCAGCTCGGCTGCTCGATGCGTTTTGTCGGCCAGCAGGCAGTCCAGCTGCATGGCGGCATTGGCGTGACTGACGAGTACATCGTCAGCCACTACTTCAAGCGGCTGACACAAATGGAAATGACGTTTGGTGACAGCCTGCACCAGCTGGGCGAGGTATCGGCCCGGATGCAAGATACAGCCGGTGTCTTTGCCTGAGATAGCCGTGCCTCCATGCTTGCCACTGCGCGAGCCTGCGGCGTTGCGCTGCCCCCTGCACAAGGAAGAGGGGCTGTGCTTGCCCGGGGCGGACCTTCGCTGCGCGCGACTCGCGCCATAAAAGGCCGCTCGGTGTCTTTTTTATCGGAACCCGTCAGGAGACAAGCATGACCTCACGCCGCAGCCTCTTCGCACTGGCCGCCAGCACCCTGTTGCTGGCCGCCTGCGCGACTGCGCCCAACCTCGAACAACACCCGCCAATTGTTTTTGTGCACGGCAACGGCGACATCGCCGCGCTTTGGCAAACCACGGTCTGGCGTTTTGAGTCCAACGGCTGGCCGCGCGAGCGTTTGCACGCGATTGATTTGCCCTACCCGCTGGCGCGCGACGACGACAGCAAGGCCCAGCCGGGGCGCACCTCGACCGCAGAACACATGGCCTTCCTGAGATCGGAAGTAGACAAGGTCCTACAGGCCACCGGCGCCCGCAAGGTGGTGCTGGTCGGCAATTCGCGCGGCGGCAATGCCATCCGCCACTACATCCAGAACGGCGGCGGCGACGCGCGCGTGAGCCATGCCATTCTGGGCGGCACACCGAACCACGGCGTCTGGGCCATCAAGGGATTTCGCGAAGGCAATGAATTTTCCGGAACCGGACCCTTCCTGACGGCGCTGAATGCACCCAAAAATTCGGCCGGCGACGAGGTCACGGCGTCGGTCCAATGGCTGACCACGCGTTCTGACAACAACGACAAGTTCGCGCAGCCCGATGGGCTGTGGATAGGCGCCAGGGGAACGCCCACCAACGTCACTTTTGCAGGGCCGGCGCTCAAAGGCGCGACCAACGCCGTGCTCCCGCGCGTCGACCATCGTGAGACCTCTTTTTCTCCGGCCGCGTTTGAGGTGACCTACCGCTTCATCACCGGCAAGGGGGCGAAGTCGCTGGCGATCCAGCCCGAGACGCCGGTGCTGCTTAACGGAAAAATAAGCGGCCTCGGCCTCACACCCGCCGATCCGGCCTCGGGCAATTATTCGAACAACCTGCCGCTGCCCGGCGCGCAACTGTCTGTTTACGCCACCGATGCGGCCAACGGCGCGCGGCTGGGCAATGCGGCACACAGCAAAACAGTGGGCGCCGATGGAGTGTGGGGCCCTTTCAATGCGCAGGCGGGCGTGCAGTATGAATTTGTCATCAACGCGCCGGGCTATGCGACCACCCATATTTACCGCAGTCCCTTCCCCCGCTCCAGCAACATCGTTAACCTGCGCGCCGAGCGTGCTGCTGAAGCTGATAAAAGCGCCAAATCCAACATCACGCTGACGCGGCCGCGCGGTTACTTCGACGCGGTCCGAGACAAGATGCGTTTTGATGGCAACAGCACGCTTCCGGGGGTGCCGCCGACGGGAGCCGGCGTCTCCAGCGCAAAAATCAACCTGAGCCAGGAGGGGTTTCGTCCGATTTCGGCGGAATTCAACGGGGAAAAGATCACCGGCCGGACCTGGCCGGCCGCAGACAACCACCTGGTGGTGCTGGAACTGACCTATTGACGGCGTATTTCGCTCACGCCAGCAGGCGTGACGTCTTGGGCACATGCGCCATCAGGAACTCCATCTGGTCCGCCAGTATGCGACGGTTGCGCAAGATGAAGTCTTCCCACAGGCTCGGCACATAAGGCGTGTACAGCAGCGGCATGTTGGCCTGCTCGGGGGTACGGCTGCTTTTGCGGTGGTTGCAGGCGCGGCAGGCGGTGACCACGTTCATCCAGCTGTCCACGCCCTTCTGCGCGAATGGAATGATGTGCTCCCGGGTCAGGTCTTCTTCATAAAAAGGGTCGCCACAATAAGCGCAGACATTGCGATCACGCGCGAATAGCTTGCCGTTGGTCAGGCCTGGCTTGAGATTGAAGGGATTGATGTTGGGCACGCCCTTGGTGCCGATGATGCTGTTAACCGTGATGATGGACTGGTCGCCCGTGATCGCGTTGTGGCCACCGTGAAATACGGCCACCTGGGCACCCATCTCCCAGCGCACTTCATCCGATGCATAGTGCAGCACCGCTTGTTCGAGGCTGATCCACGACTGTGGCAACCCCTGGGCTGAGAGCTTCAAGACCTTCAAAACGAACCTCCATCATGATCTGCAACACATGGAAACCGGACTCAGGCTGTCTGACGCCTCAATATACCGTGATTTCATGACAAACCGTTTTGAACCAGCCTTTTTAGCTCTTCAAGGCGCGTGAAACTGGCTCAAGGCGCTATTAAAACGATAATTGGAAGGATGAAAATTTTCCGTGGCTACCAACACCCGGCGCTGGCACCGAAGTGCGCCCTGACGATAGGCAATTTCGACGGGGTGCATCGCGGCCACCAGGCCATGCTCGCGCTGCTCAAAAACGAAGCCCGGCACCGGGATATGCCGGCCTGCGTGATGACTTTCGAGCCGCACCCACGCGAGTATTTTTCACCGGCCACGGCGCCGGCACGTATCTCGACGCTGCGCGACAAGCTGACCGAGCTGGCGCGCTGCGGCATTGACCAGACGGTGGTGCTGCCCTTCAATGCCCAACTCGCAAACCAGACCCCGGATTCCTTCATCAACGATGTGCTGGTCGCCGGATTGCGTGCCGGCTACGTGCTGGTCGGCGATGATTTCCGCTTTGGCGCCAAGCGCGCCGGCGACTACGCAATGCTGGACGCGGCCGGCGACCGCCAGGGTTTTGACGTGGCCCGCATGAACAGCTACGAGGTGCACGGCCACCGGGTATCGAGCTCGGCGGTGCGTGAGGCGCTGGCGCAGGGTCGCATGGACGATGCCGCACGCCTGCTGGGTCGGCCTTACAGCGTCTCGGGCCATGTGGTGCATGGCCGCAAACTGGGTCGGGACCTCGGCTTTCCCACGCTGAATCTTCGTTTTTCGCACTGGAAACCGGCGGCCGGCGGCATTTTTGCCGTGCATGTGCACGGCCTGGCCGATCAGCCCCTGCCCGGCGTAGCCAATCTGGGCGTACGCCCTTCGCTCGACCCGCGCGATGCCAATGCCGGCCGCGTGCTGCTCGAAACCTACTGCCTGGACTGGCCAGCCAGCCTGGGGGCCGAAGGGGCATACGGTAAAATCATCCGCGTGGAACTGCTGCACAAACTGCACGATGAACTGAAATACGACGGTCTGGACGCCCTCCAAGCGGGCATCGCCAGGGACTGCGACGACGCACGGGCTTTTTTTGCCCGGTCTTTTTCGGCGTCCATGCATAGCGAAACCAGTCGCCAGACGACACGCGATCGAATTTAGACGATCTCGCCCCTCTGCCGCCGCCCTCTTTTGCCGCCAGGGCCAGCGGCTTTCATGGTCAAAACTCCAGCAATTCCTTTGGGCTGAATCCAGTTCCAGTCCTTCGCAACCCAAATAAACGCCATGTCCGACGCCAAAACCGACTACCGCAGCACCCTGAACCTGCCCGACACCCCTTTTCCCATGCGCGGCGATCTGCCCAAGCGCGAGCCGGGCTGGGTCAAGGAATGGGACGAACAAGGTATTTACAAAAAGCTGCGCGATCTGCGCGCTGGCAAACCAAAGTTTGTGCTGCACGACGGCCCGCCCTACGCCAACGGCAAGATACATATCGGTCACGCCGTCAACAAGGTGCTCAAGGACATGATCGTCAAGGCGCGCCAGCTCAAGGGGCTGGACGCAATCTACGTGCCGGGCTGGGACTGCCATGGTCTGCCGATCGAAAATGCCATCGAAAAGCTGCATGGCCGCAAGCTGCCGCGCGATGAGGTGCAGGCCAAAAGCCGCGCGTTTGCGACCGAGCAGATCGCCGGCCAGATGGCTGACTTCAAACGCCTGGGTGTACTCGGCGAGTGGGACAACCCCTATCGCACGATGGACTATGCCAACGAGGCCAACGAAATCCGCGCGCTCAAACGCATCATGGAACGCGGGTTTGTCTACCGCGGCCTGAAACCGGTCTACTGGTGTTTTGACTGTGGCAGCTCGCTGGCCGAATTCGAGATCGAATACGCCGACAAAAAATCGCAGACGCTGGATGTCGGTTTTCAATGCGCCGAGCCCGACAAACTGGCGGCCGCGTTTGGCCTGACCCGCCTGGCCAAAGACGCCTTTGCCATGATCTGGACGACCACCGCCTGGACCATCCCCGCCAACCAGGCGCTGAACCTGAACCCCGAGCTCGAGTACGCGCTGGTCGACACTGAGCGGGGCATCTTGCTGTTGGCCGCTTCACTGGTCGAGAAGTGCATGGAACGCTACCAGCTCACCGGCACGATATTGGCGACCACGCCCGGCAACAAGCTCGCGCTGCTGAAATTCATGCACCCGCTGTATGAGGTTGATGCAGGCTACCAGCGTTTCAGCCCGGTGTTCCTTGCCGACTACGCGACCGCCGACGACGGCACGGGTATCGTGCACTCCTCGCCTGCCTACGGGGTGGAAGACTTTAACTCCTGCGTGGCCAATGGCATCGCCTACGACGACATCCTGAATCCAGTGCAGGGCAATGGCCGCTACGTGGATGACTGGCCGCTGTTCGGTGGCCTCAATATCTGGAAAGCCGCACCGCTGGTCATCGAAGCCTTGCGTGACGCGGGGCGCCTGTTCGCGACCGAAGACATTATTCACAGCTACCCGCATTGCTGGCGTCACAAGACGCCGGTGATCTACCGCGCGGCAGCGCAATGGTTCATCCGCATGGACGAAGAAACCGCCAGCACCCAGGGCGTCTTCAGTCAGGACAAAGCCGGCCAAACGCTGCGTCAGCTGGCCTTGGCCGCCATCGAGGAAACCAGCTTCTACCCCGAAAACGGCAAGACACGCCTGCGCGACATGATCGCCGGCCGACCCGACTGGTGCATCAGCCGCCAGCGCAGCTGGGGCGTACCGCTGCCCTTTTTCATCCACACCGCCAGCGGCGAATTGCACCCACGCACGATGGCGCTGATCGACCAAGTCGCCGACATGGTGGAGTCGGACGGCATCGAAGCCTGGAGCAAGGCCGCGGCCGAATCATTGATAGGCGAGGACGCACCGGACTACATCAAGAGCACCGACATTCTGGACGTGTGGTTTGACTCCGGCACCACCCACGACCATGTGCTCAAACGCAGCCACGCCGCGCAGTCCACCTGGCCGGCCGACCTGTACCTGGAGGGCCACGACCAGCATCGCGGCTGGTTCCACAGCTCGCTGCTGACTGCCTGTGCGATGTACGACCATGCGCCCTACAAGGGCCTGCTGACGCATGGCTTTACGGTGGACGGCAAGGGCCGCAAGATGAGCAAGAGCGAGGGCAACACCGTGGTGCCCCAGGAAGTCAGCGACAAACTGGGCGCCGAGATCATCCGCCTGTGGTGCGCCTCGACCGACTACTCGGGCGACCTCGCCATCGACGACAAAATCCTGGCCCGCGTGGTCGACGCCTACCGCCGCATCCGCAACACGCTGCGCTTTTTGCTGGCCAATGTCAGCGATTTTGACCCGGCGCAAGACACGGTGCCGGTTGACGGGATGCTGGAGATCGACCGCTACGCGCTGAGCCGCGCGGCACAGCTGCAGGCCGACATCCTGGCGCATTACGAGGTCTACGAATTTCACCCGGTGGTCTCCAAACTGCAAATCTATTGCAGCGAAGACCTGGGCTCGTTCTACCTCGACATCCTGAAAGACAGGCTTTACACCACCGCGCCCAAGTCGCTGGCACGGCGCAGCGCACAAACCGCGCTGTGGCAGATCACCCATGCCATGCTGCGCTGGATGGCGCCGTTTTTGAGCTTTACCGCCGAAGAGGCCTGGAAGGTGTTTGGCGCGACTGACAAGTCGGCTTCCGACTCCGCGCAGTCCATCTTCATGGAAACCTACGCGGTGCTGGCAACGCCCGATGAAGCACTGCTGGCCAAGTGGGCCCGCATCCGCGAACTGCGCGACGTTGTCAACAAGGACATCGAAGCCCTGCGCGCTGAGGGCAAGGTCGGCTCGTCATTGCAGGCCAAGGTAACGCTGGAAGTCAACGCCGATGACCACGCCTTGCTGGCCAGCCTGGGTGATGACCTGAAGTTTGCCTTCATCACATCCGCTATTGATTTAATAGCTGGCAACTCTACATCGGTAAGGACTCAGGCCAGTTCTTCCTTCAAATGCGAGCGCTGCTGGCACTACCGTGACGATGTCGGGCACGACCCGGCGCACCCGACGATTTGCGGCCGCTGCACCACCAACCTGTTTGGCCCCGGCGAAGACCGGAGGTTCGCTTAACATGACCCGCACTCACACCCACCGCGATTGCTACCCCGTCCGGGGGCGCCCAATGCCCTTCCAGCGCTCGGGCGGGCACTGATATGGCCAAGAACAACTTCATGAAAACATCAGGCGCCATGCTGCCCTGGCTCGGGCTGGCGCTGCTCCTCTTGATTGCCGACCAGTTCACCAAAGTGCTGATCCTCGGCTACTACCGCCTGGGAGACGCCACCTACGTGAGCAGTTTTTTCAATGTCGTTCGGGTGCACAACAGCGGGGCTGCATTTTCTTTCCTGGCGTCGGCGTCGGGCTGGCAGCGCTGGTTTTTCACCGCCATCGGGATCGCGGCGGCGCTCTTCATCGTGTGGATGCTCAAGTCGCATGCCGGGCAAAAGCTGTTCGCTTTCGCCCTGGCCTGCATTCTGGGCGGCGCGGTCGGCAATGTGATCGACCGCATGTTGCACGGCTATGTGGTGGACTTTCTGGATTTTCACTATGGCGGCTGGCATTTTCCGGCCTTCAACATTGCTGACAGCGCCATCACCATCGGTGCGGTCTGCCTGATCCTCGACGAATTGCTGCGCGTGAAGCGGAGTTAGTCCCCACGCCTGTCGCTCCGCGCACTGCGCTGCCACCGAGGGCTTCGTTTTTTTCTGGGGGCGGCCCTGCGAAAAAATGCTTCGCCCGAATGGGGCTGGCTCGGTCGGTGACCGCAGGGTACAGGCGTATAGTGGCCCCTCTAGTTTATGAAGCATTTGTTGAATTTGCTGGCAGCCATAGCGCTGCTGGTCTGGGGCACCCATCTGGTTCGGACCGGCATTTTGCGGGTGTTCGGGGCCAATCTGCGCCAGGTGCTGTCGCGCAGCATCAGCAACCGCTTCACAGCCGCGTTGTCCGGCGTCGGTGTCACTGCGCTGGTGCAGTCCAGCACCGCCACCGCGCTGATCGTCTCTTCGTTTGTCGGTCAGGGCTTGATAACCCTCCCACTGGCGCTGGCCGTGATGCTGGGCGCCGACATTGGCACCAGCCTGATGGCGGTGCTGTTTTCCTTTGACCTGTCCTGGCTGTCGCCGCTGTTCATCTTTGTCGGCGTGGTGCTCTTCATCTCGCGCCAGTCAACCAACGTCGGCCGCATCGGCCGCGTCCTGATCGGCCTCGGGCTGATGCTGCTGGCGCTGCGTCTGGTGACGGACTCGACGGAAGTCCTGACCGCGCATCCGGCCGTCAAAGCCTTGCTGGAAACACTCAGCAGCGACCTGCTGCTGGAGATCACCGTCGGCGCCGTGCTGGTCGTGCTGTCTTACTCCAGCCTGGCCATTGTGTTGCTGACGGCGACCCTGGCCGCCTCAAATGTGATTCCGCTGGACGTCGCGCTGGGTCTGGTGCTGGGTGCCAATCTCGGCAGCGGCTTGCTGGCGGTGTTGACCACCGCCAAATCTGCCATCGAGGCGCGGCAGGTGCCGCTGGGCAACCTCGTCTTCAAGCTGCTGGGCGTAGCCTGCGCCGCACCCCTTGTGGTGTTGTGGCTGCGCCATGCACGGCCTTACCTGGGTGAGGTAGCCACCGTGGTGGTGCTGTTTCACCTGACATTCAACCTGCTGGTCGGTCTGGCGTTTATTGGCTGGACACAGCTGGTGGCTCGCTGGGTCGAAAAACTCCTGCCCCGCCCCGTCAAAGGCCGAGCCGGTGGCAGGCCCCAGCACCTGGACCCGTCGGCGCTGGCCACACCGTCACTGGCGCTATCCTGCGCGGCGCGCGAAGCGCTGCACCAGGCCGATGTGGTTGAGAGCATGCTGATCGGTATGCTGGAGGTCATCCGTAAAAATGATTTGCGGCTGGCCGAAGACTTGCGCCAGATGGACGACACGGTGGACAAGTTGTATTCGGCCATCAAGTACTACCTGACCAAGATCTCACGCGAGGCGCTGAGCGAAGAGGAAAGCCGGCGCTGGACCGACATCATCAGTTTCACCATCAACATGGAGCAAATCGGCGACACCATTGAGCGGGTGCTGATTGATATCGAAGACAAAAAAATCAAGCCTGGCCGAAGCTTCTCGGAAGCCGGCATGACCGAGATCTGCGATTTGCACCAGCACCTGATCGACAACCTGCGCCTGGGGATGAGCGTATTTTTGACGGGCAGCGTGCGCGACGCGCAAAAACTGCTGCAGCAAAAAGCACGCTTTCGCGACCTCGAACATGCCTACGCGACAACCCACCTGGGTCGCCTGTCGGACAACACCATGCAAAGCATTGAGACCAGCTCGCTGCACATCGACTTGATCAGCGACTTGAAGCGCATCAACTCGCACATCTGCTCGATTGCCTACCCGATTCTCGAATCCGCCGGTGCCCGGGCACCGAACCGCCTGCGCCAGAGTGTGCTGCCTGATGAGCTGCCCGGCTGAGCTGCGGGCGCTGCCGTGAACCCGAACGCCGACCAGTTGTGGCGCGGGCCGCGCTGGGCGCTGGCAGTGCTGCTGGCGCTGCTAGGCATGCTCGGGCCATTTTCGATTGACACCTACATCCCGGCTTTTTCCGGCATCGCGCGCTCACTCGGCGCGACCCCGGTCGAGATGCAGCAAACACTGTCGGCCTACCTCTTCGGTTTTGCCTTCATGAACCTGTTTCATGGCGCGCTGGCCGACAGCTTCGGCCGCCGACCGGTGGTCTTGTGGGGCATTGCGATTTTCACCCTTGCCTCGGCAGGTTGTGCGCTGTCGCAAAGCATAGGCCAGCTGGTGTTTTTCAGGGCGCTGCAGGGCCTGTCTACCGGCGCCGGGATTGTGGTTTCACGCGCCGTGATCCGCGACATGTTTCCACCGGCCCAGGCGCAGAAGGTGATGAGCCAGGTGACGATTTACTTCGGCGTGGCACCGGCGATTGCGCCCATCATCGGTGGCTGGCTGTTTGTGCACACCAACTGGCATGCGATTTTCTGGTTCCTCACCGGCATCGGCGTGCTGCTCTGGAGCGCCAATTACAAGCTGCTTCCCGAGACGCTGCATGTGACGCGGCGCCAGCCCTTCAATGTCAAAAATTTGATGCGCGGCTACTCGCAGCTCGGTTCCAGCGCACGATTTTTGCTGCTGGCGCTGGCCAGCGGGATTCCGTTCAACGGCATGTTTTTGTACGTGCTGTCGGCGCCCGAATTTCTGGGCGTACACATGGATCTGGCACCCACCGAGTTTTTCTGGTTTTTTGTACTGACCATCGCAGGCATCATGTCGGGCGCCTGGGTCAGTGGCCGCATGGCCGGCAAAATCGCGCCCAAGCAGCAGATCCGCCATGGCTTTGTGATCATGCTGCTGATCGCCGTGGTCAATCTGCTGGCCAATCTGTTTTTCAAAGCCCATGTGTCCTGGTCGCTGTTTCCGATTGCGGTGTTTGCCTTCGGCTGGGCCATGATGGTGCCAGTGGTGACCCTGCTGGTGCTGGACCTGTACCCTGAACGGCGCGGCATGGCTTCGTCTCTGCAAGCCTTTGTGGGCTCGGCGGCCAACGGCATCGTTGCCGGCGTGATTGCGCCGCTGGTCATGCACTCCACGGTGGCACTGGCCGCGGTCTCGCTACTGATGATGCTCATTGGGCTGATCGCCTGGCTGTACCTGCACCACCGCTGGCCAGAGATTGGCAAAGCGGTGGTGGCGCATGAGTAGTGCCCCCACGCTTGTCGCTTCGCGTACGGCGCTGCCCCCCGAGGGGGCTGTGCTTGCTTGGGGCGGCCCTGCGCGGCGCACGGTGGCCCCCACGCTTGTCGCTTCGCGTACGGCGCTGCCCCCCG
>JBKJZS010000651.1:0-5856 GCA_046714915.1 Polaromonas sp.
CAGCAAGCCGAGGCGATTGGCGCGCAGGGCCGGGTCTTCGGCGTTGACCATGACTTGGTCGAAGAACTCATCGACCGGCGCCTTGAGCGCCGCCAAGGCCTGCAAATTCGCAGTGTAATTGCCACTAGCCCATGCAGCATCCGCATCAACAGCTACAGAATTAATAGCACCTGCCAGCGTTTTTTCAGCCGGTTCTTGCAGCAAGGCAGGATTAATGTTGGCTTCAACCGCCCCGTCAGCCTTTTTCAGGATGTTGCCGACGCGCTTGTTGGCGGCGGCCAGAGCCGGGGCTTCAGGCAGCGCGGCAAAGGCGCGCACGGCAGCCAGGCGTTTGGCCACATCGCCCAGGCGCTGCGGGCGCAGGGCCAGCACGGCATCGACTTCTTGCGCGCTGTAGCCTTGCTCGCGCAGCGAGCCCGCCAGTCGGTCATAGATAAAGTCCGTCAGCGCGGAAGAGGCATCCTGAATCTTGTCGCCAAACACTTTTCCGGCGGCCTCGACCAGCCCGGACAGGCCCAGTGGTAAATCTTTTTCGACCAGCATGCGGGTCACGCCCAACGCATGGCGGCGCAGTGCAAACGGGTCTTTGTCGCCTGTCGGCAAGTTGCCAATGCCGAACATGCCCACCAGTGTTTCAAGCTTGTCGGCCAGCGCCACCATCACACCCACCGCGTTGCGCGGCAGCTCGTCACCGGCAAAGCGCGGTTTGTAGTGGTCTTCAATGGCGTCGGCCACATCGGCGGGCAGCCCGTCGTTCAGGGCGTAGTAGCGGCCCATGGTGCCTTGCAGCTCCGGGAATTCGCCGACCATGTCGGTCACCAGATCAGTCTTGGCCAACTGCGCGGCCTGATCGGCTTTTTGCGCGAGCAGATCGCCACCGAGTTGCTGGCCAATCGCTTTGGCTATTCGCCGCACACGCTCAACCCGCTCGCCCTGCGTGCCCAGTTTGTTGTGATAAACCACTTTGCCCAGGCCTTCAACGCGCGAAACCAGCGTCTTCTTGCGGTCCTGGTCAAAAAAGAACTTGGCGTCAGCGAGGCGCGGACGCACCACCCGTTCGTTGCCACCTATTACGGCGCTGGCATCTACCGGGCTGATGTTGCTGACGACCAGAAACTGGTGGGTCAGCTTGCCTGCCGCGTCAAGCAGCGGAAAATACTTCTGGTTCGCCTTCATCGTCAGAATCAGGCATTCCTGCGGCACCTCTAGAAACTGTTTTTCGAACTCGCAGACCAGCACGTTGGGCCGCTCGACCAGTGCCGTCACTTCATCGAGCAGCGCGTCGTCTTCGATGGGCTTCACCCCACCGCCCAATTGGGCAGCCGCTGCTGCAAGCTGTTTGGCGATCTCGGCCTTGCGCTCGGCAAAGCTGGCAATCACGGCGCCCTCGTCGCGCAACTGCTGTGCGTAGCTGTCGGCATCCTTGATGACCACGGGGTCAACCGACGCTTCAAAACGATGGCCATGCGTAGTGTTGCCCGCCTCCAGCCCCAAGGCCCAAATGGGGACCACGTCTGAACCATGCACGGCAACCAGTCCATGTACGGGGCGCACAAAGCTCACACTGGTCCACCCGGGTAGTTCGCAGTTTTTCTCAAGCTGGTAGCTCATTCTCTTGGGAATGGGCAGCTCTTCAATCGCTTCCTCAACCGCTTCCAGCAATCCGCGCACCAGGGGCAGCCCAGCTGCCAGCACATCGCGGAACAAAGCCTCAGTTTTTCCATCGCTTTCACGGGTTACGTGTTGAGCCAGAATATCTGCCACGTCAACTTCTTCGTGATACATCGACCGAATTCGCTTTGCCAAAGCCGGCGTCGGATTACCTTGAGCGTCCAATCCAACACTGACCGGCATCAGTTTTGTCTTGATCCGCTTGTCCCGTGAGACAGCCAGAACGTCTGTGATATGAACCGCAAGCCGTCGCGGAGAGGAAAAAACGGTTGTCATTGACGCTTCGTTTAAATATTCGCGGCTACCCAGACCCTCACGCACTGAAGTAGCAAACGCCTCGCCCAATTTTTTGAGCGCCTTGGGCGGCAGCTCTTCGACAAATAATTCAACGAGAAGGTTCTTGGTAATCATCGTCATCGCGCTCAAGCCGCCTTCTTCGTCATCTGTTCCACCCACTCGCGCGGCGCCATCGGGAAGCCCAGGCGTGCGCGGCTTTCGTAATAACCTTGCGCCACGGCACGCGCCAGGTTGCGGATGCGGCCAATGTAGGCGGCGCGCTCGGTCACCGAAATCGCACCGCGTGCGTCCAGCAAATTGAAGCTGTGCGCCGCCTTGAGCACCTGCTCATAGGCGGGCAGCGCAAGCTCAACGTCGATCAGGTGTTTGGCCTGTTTTTCGTACGCGGTAAACGCGGTGAACAGAAAATCAGCATCGCTGTGCTCGAAGTTGTAGGTGGACTGCTCGACTTCGTTTTGTTTGTAGACATCGCCATAACTCAAGCCTTCGGTCCACGTCAGGTTGTAGACGTTGTCCACGCCCTGCAAATACATGGCCAGGCGCTCCAGACCATAGGTGATTTCGCCGGTGATCGGCCTGCAGTCGATGCCGCCGACCTGCTGGAAGTAGGTGAACTGCGTCACCTCCATGCCGTTGAGCCAGACTTCCCAGCCCAGGCCCCAGGCGCCCAGCGTGGGATTTTCCCAGTCGTCTTCAACAAAACGGATGTCGTTTTTCTTCAAATCAAAGCCCAGCGCCTCGAGCGAGCCCAGGTAGAGTTCCAGGATATTGGCGGGCGCCGGCTTGAGCACGACCTGGTACTGGTAGTAATGCTGCAGCCGATTCGGGTTTTCTCCATAGCGGCCGTCTTTCGGCCGGCGGCTCGGCTGGACGTAGGCAGCCTTCCAGGGCTCGGGGCCCAACGCCCTCAGAAAAGTAGCCGTGTGCGACGTACCGGCACCGACTTCCATGTCGTACGGCTGCAAAAGTGCGCAGCCCTGGGCATCCCAGTAGGACTGCAACTTCAAAATGATTTGCTGGAAGGTCAACATGACTTTGTAGGATTAGCCAGGCAAGGCTGAGCGGGTAAGAGAGTCGGGCCACGCGTCACGGCCCGAGGCCAGCCAACGCACGCAAACCGTTGATTTTACGGGGCTTCGGTCTATTCAAGGCGGGCGGCGCCCCGCCACGCTAATAAACTTCCGCGGCGCCGGGGTTGCTGGGGCCGCGTCAGCGCCGGCGGCGCAAGGCGATGGCCAGCGCCACGACCGACAGCCCCAGCGCCCACAGCGGCCACAAACCCCAGCGCGCGGCCCAGGCGGCATAAGGCGTCAGTCCGTTGCGGCCCTCGACTTCGCCCACCAGCACGCCGCGCGTGTGGCGCGCCAGCGCGTGCGTGACCTTGCCGCGATGGTCGATGATCACCGTCGCCCCGGTGTTGGTGGCACGGATCATGGGGCGCTCAAATTCGAGCGCGCGCATGCGCGAGATGTTCAGATGCTGGTCAATGGCCACGGTGTTGCCGAACCAGCCGATGTTGCTGACGTTGACCAGCATGGTCGGCGCGGTGGCTGCATTGCCAAAGCTGGCCGCGAGCTCTTCGCCAAACAAGTCTTCGTAGCAGATGTTGGGCGCCAGGCGCTGGCCCTGCCAGGCAAACGGCGCCTGGCCGAGCGTGCCGCGGCTGAAGTCACCGAGCGGAATCTTCATCAGGTCGATGAACCAGCGAAAACCCGGTGGAACAAACTCGCCGAAAGGCACCAGATGGTGTTTGTCAAAGCGATAGGGCTGCGCCGGGCCTGTCGATGAAGCGGGCTGGAGCCCGACTACCGAGTTGGCGTAGCCGTCGGCGTAGCTGCCGAGCGGAATACCGATCAGCGCGGCCTGTTGGCCCGAGGAAAAACGGCTCTGCATGGCGTCCCAGTAACCGTCCGGCAATTGCTGTGGCAACAGGGGAATCGAGGTCTCGGGCGCCACCACCAGCGAGGTTTTGGCGTCGCGCAACTGCTCGCCGTACCAGCGCAGTGCTGTCGGCAAGCCGGTGCCGGGCTGGAATTTCTCATTCTGGGGAATATTGCCCTGCAGCAGCGTGACCTGCAAGCTGCCAGCCGAGCTGGAGCTCGGGCGCCCCGCCAACAGCGACACGGCCGCGAGCAGCAGCAGGGTGAGGGGAAACACCAGCAGCTGACGTCGCGACTGGCCCAAGCCGGCAAAACTGGCAGCTATGAAGGCGGCCAGAAATGAAATCCCGTGCACGCCCACCCATCGGGCATAGTTGTCCAGCCAGCCACCCAAATGCGCGTAGCCGACCTCACCCCACGGGAACCCGGTGAAAAACTCCACCCGTGCCAGTTCGGCCAGCAGCCAGAGCGCTGCAAAAACAAGGGCTCGCCCGGCTCGTCCTCTAGGGGCCACCGCCACAAAGACAGCGCCGGCCACGGCGTAATACGAGGCCAGAAAAACGGCCAGCCCGACGACGGCCAGGACGGTCAAAGGCGCGGCCAGACCGCCATACACATGGAGCGAAATAAACAACCACCAGAAAATGCCGCACAGCCAGACGCTGGCAAACAGCCAGCCGAGCAGCAATCCTTGTTTCCAGCGGGAGCAGCGGTCCAGTTGCCAGGCCAGCGCGCCCAGCGCCAGCAGCTGCAGCCACCAGACCGGTTGACCCTCTGCCAGTCCAAAGGAGAAAGGCCACGCAACGCTCAATGCATGGACGTAGCCAGCTATAGAAACAATAGCAATCTGCAAAAGGGTAAGACCTTTGCGCGGCTTTGGGTGACCGAGGTGCTCCAGCAAGGCCGGCATTGTGGGCAGCGAAGAGATCATGCTGTCTAGCGTTTGCTGTCCCATCAGGCCCCCTTCTTCACCAGGGTCAGACGCTGGCCGCGACAGGCGCAACCTTGAACCAGCGCACCGCACCGCCTTTGGTGTGCAACACGGTGAACTGCAAGCCGGTCAGCGCGTAATGTTCGCCGCGCCTGGGGACATGGCCCATCTCGTGAGCCACCAGGCCGCCAATGGTTTCAAAGTCGGTTTGGGGAAGCGTCACACCAAACGCTTCGTTGACGCGCTCGATCGCTGTGTCTCCACTGACGCGGAAGGTGTGGTCGGTCAGGCCAAAGATGTCGCCCTCGTCTTCGGCGATGTCGAACTCGTCTTCAATCTCGCCCACTATCTGCTCGAGAACGTCTTCAATGGTAATCAGCCCGGCCACCCGGCCAAACTCGTCGATGACGATAGCCAGGTGGTTGCGGTTGCCGCGAAACTCGCGCAGCAGGTCGTTCAAGCCCTTGCTCTCGGGCACAAACACTGCCGGACGCAGCAGCGCACGGATGTTGAGCTCCGGCGCGCGCTGCAGCTTGAGCAGATCCTTGGCCAGCAAAATGCCAATGATGTTTTCTTTTTCGTTTTCGTAAACAGGAAAGCGTGAGTGGGCGGTGTCGATCACCAGATGCAGCAACTCGTCAAAGGGCGCATCGATGTTGATGGTATCCATGCGGGGGGCGGCAACCATCACGTCCCCGGCCATCATGTCTGCCATGCGGATCACACCTTCAAGCATTTCTCGGCTTTGTGCGCCTATGACGTCGTTGCCTTGGGCTTCGACCAGGGTTTCAATCAGCTCGTCCTTGGAGTCGGGGCCGGGGTGAAGCATTTCAGCGAGCTTTTTCAAAAAGCCGCGCTTGTCTTCCGGCTTGGAGGTTCTACTGGGAGGGGCGTCGGACACGAGGGTGTTCGGTAGTTGGGAAGCTGCCTAGGATAGCGCATTCCCCGGCGGGCCTGGTTGCGCCAGGCCCCCGGGGAATTCGCTTTGCGCGGCTCTTACTGCAACCCCGTGCCCCCACCGGGAGGGGGTTCCAGTCAGTTGGGGTAATGCAAGAGGCCAGTATCGCTATCTTGACA
>JBKJZS010000652.1:0-3604 GCA_046714915.1 Polaromonas sp.
GACTTCCAGCCAGCGCCGCCAGGTCAGCCACGCCATGTGGGTTGAATGCGCGTCGCCGGCCTCGATCAGCGCAAACTGGGCCAGGTCTTCCGGCTTTTTCAGGCGCGGGCTGCTTTTGAGTAGCCAGGGGCTGGCCACCGGTGTCAGCTGCTCGCCAAACAGCCGCACGGCGCCCGGCGACATGCTGGCGGCGGGTCCGTAGCGCAGCGCCAGGTCCACGTCGGACAGCTCCAGGTCCTGCGGCACGTCGGACGCATCGATGCGGATGTCGATGTCGGGGTTGTCGCGCTGGAACTGCTCCATGCGCGGGATCAGCCACATCGAGGCGAACGACGCGAAGGTGGTGAGCGAGACGTTCCTGCGGCCCGCGCTCTGGCGGATCTGCCGCACCGCGCCGTCAAGGCGTTCGAGCGAGGGCGTCACGGCGCGCAGCAACACACCGCCTGCGCCTGTGAGCTCGACCGAGCGGGTGTGGCGGTGAAACAGGCTCAGCCCCACGTCCTCCTCGAGCGCCTGGATTTGCCGGCTCACGGCCGACTGGGTCAGCGCCAGCTCTTCGGACGCGGCGCGAAAGTTCAGGTGCCGGGCGACCGCCTCAAAGGCACGCAGCTGGCCGGCCGCAATCGGCCGGGAGCGCAAATGGGTTTGTGAATGCTGCATCACAGTCGGCGGGTTGATTGATGTGTTTTTGGAATGAATAGGGTAGCGCGATTTCATTGGACTGCCAAGGGCCAGGCGCCGATCATTGATTACCGAACAGCTTTTGACGGAGAACAGCATGACGACCCCGACCCCACTCCCACCGGAATCATTCGCCGGCGCCGTATCGGGCTGCTGGAAGCTCAGCGAGGGCCATGCGCTGACGCTGCGGCCCACCCATTCTGGCGTGCTGCGCATCGCACACGGCAGGGTGTGGATCACGTTCGAGCACACCCAGCGGGACGACGGCGCGCGCGGCGGTGATCATTTTCTGGGGGCGGGCGATGTGCTGCCTCTCTTGCCCGGGCAGGGGCTGGTGATGGAATCCTGGAACGCCGCGGCCCACTCGGCGACTTATTTCAGCTGGGACCGGCTTCCCGCCACGGTGGGGGTGCCCATCACCAGTCGCCGGCCGCTCGTCTTCGCCGGCAACCCGCAATGGCGGAGCGGCGTGGTTCAGCCGCTGCGCGACTTGCGTGTGGCTTTCGGCCTGGCGGGTGCGGCATCTGCGCGCCTGCTGGCCGGGCTGGCCGACGCTTTGGCGGTGGGCCGGCTCGGGGGGATCGCCCGCTTTGCTATTGATTTTGTCGCTGGCCGCGCCCGTGGTGACTTGGCCGAACGTGCTTTCAAAGCACAATCCAGCGACAGCCGTGCCCATGGCGCCATCCGCTGAGGCGACTCCATGGCGCTCTCGAGTCCGCTGTAGTCATTGAGCTTTATGGGCTTGCCCTTGGCTTTATAAACAAAAGGTTCGCAGCCTTCTGCCTGAAACAGCCGTCCCGTCTCTTCGCTGGCTTTGAGCCAAAGTTTTTCGCCGCTGCCCAGGTCGGCGAGTAAGGTGATGGTCATTCCCCCGGTGCTGATGCCGACCCCTGCGAAGATGCGTCTCGCCGTGCAGGTCCCCACGCTGCCCACAGCAGCTCGCAGCAGGAGTTGGCAAAAGAAAAGTCCGCGGGCATGGCGCCACGTTGGCGCGCTGGCACCGTGCTTCACAATAGGGCATGGCCCGTCCCAAATCCGCGACCCACGAGCTCCAGCGCGAAGCGATCCTGGACGTGGCTGCCCAGTGTTTTGCGCAACGCAGTTACATGGCCGCCAGCATGAACGACATTGCCGCCGCTTGCGGCACGTCCAAAGCCAGGCTCTACCACTACTACGGCAGCAAGGAAGCCATTTTGTTTGACATGCTGGACCGCTACACCCAGCACTTGCTGGCCATCATCGGTCAAACCGAGGCCAGCGCCCAACGCAAAAATCTGGACGACCGCGCCACGCTGCACGAGCTGATCCGCAATTTTCTGGACGAATACGAAACCTCGGCGACGCGCCACAGTGCGCTGCTGGGCGACACCAAGTTTCTCGGGGAGGTGCAGCGCGAGCTGATTCTGAACCGCCAGCGCGACGTGGTTTCGGCCATGACGCGTTTTCTCAAGCGCGCTTATCCCCAGGGCATTACCGCGGCCAACCAGACCGCGGTCACCATGATGCTGTTTGGCATGATCAACTGGACTTTCACCTGGATGCGGCCCGACGGGGCCATGAGTTATCGTGCGTTTTCCGAAGAGGTGATTGCCGTGCTGGAAGGCGGGCTCGCGTAAGCTGATTGCAGCCCGCGACAACACCGGCAATTCAACTATTCGTAATAAGTTACGTATCGTAGAATTAAATGACATTCCTGGCCGATGTCTGTCGGCCGCCCACGGAGACCTTCATGTCCAAAGCCTTCGCTTCACAGTCCGACCTGACGGATAAAAAAATCACTTTCGAGCAGCTTAGTGCGCACTGCTGGGCCTACACCGCCGAGGGCGACCCCAACTCCGGCGTGATCATGGGCGACAAGTTCATCATGGTCAGCGATGCCACCGCCACCCCGGCGATGGCGCAAGACCTGATTGCCCGCATTCGCGGCGTCAGCGACAAGCCGATCAAATACGTGTTGCTGACCCACTACCACGCAGTGCGGGTGCTGGGCGCCAGCGCCTACCTGGCCGAGGGGGCCACCGAGGTGATCGCCAGCCAGGGCACTTACGAACTCATTGTTGAGCGCGGCGCCGAAGACATGCAGAGCGAAATGGAGCGTTTCCCCCGCCTGTTCCGGAATGCCGGAAGCGTGCCCGGCCTGACCTGGCCGACGATGGTGATCGCCGGCGGCAATCCGGTCAAAGGTGAAGTGCCCGGCAAGCTGGTGCTGGACCTGGGCGGTGTCAAGGTGCAGATCTGGCACCCCGGTCCGGGCCATACCCGGGGCGACACCATTGCCTGGGTGGAAGAAGAAAAAGTGCTGTTCTCGGGCGATCTGGTCGAGTACCAGGCGGGCGTCTATACCGGAGATGCCCAACTCGAGGAGTGGCCCGCCACGTTGGAGGCCCTGCGTGCGCTGGAGGCGCAGGCCATTGTGCCTGGCCGCGGCGAGGCGATGAAGGGCACGGCAGAAGTGAACAAAGCGATCGACTACACCAAGCAGTGGGTGGAAACGCTTTACCGTTGTGGCAAGGAAGCTGCCGCCGCGAAGATGGATCTGAAAAGCGCCATGGCGCACACCCGAAAAACGATGGATCCGGTCTTTGGCCAGGTCTTCATCTACGAACACTGCCTGCCGTTTGACGTCAGCCGTGCTTATGACGAAGCCAGCGGCATCAAGAATCCGCGCATCTGGACGGCAGATCGCGACAAAGAAATGTGGGCAGCGCTGCAGAGCTGATGTCAGGGCGGGAGCCGGGATTCATTTTCACTGTCAGCAAGTGGCGGGGACGTGGATGAGGCCTGAAGTTGTCATTGCGGGCTTGATTCGCAATCCATGCCGCGCGGGCCTGTGCAGTGGGACAGGCGGCATGGATCCCGGATCAAGTCCGGGATGACGGCGCTTCTGGCTTAGGTAAGTGCCGTTGGCCTTAAGCGTCGGCGA
>JBKJZS010000653.1:0-12563 GCA_046714915.1 Polaromonas sp.
GATCTGCCCAATGAAGACCAGAAAAAAGATTTCGTCAACCGCGTGTCCAACCACACCATGGTCAACGAGCAGATGCAGTTCTTTCTGCGCGGTTTCCGTCGCGATGCGCACCCCATGGCCATCATGACCGGTCTGGTCGGCGCCCTGTCGGCCTTCTACCATGACAGCACCGACATCAACAACCCGGAGCATCGCGAGATTTCCGCGATCCGCCTGATCGCCAAGATGCCGACCCTGGTCGCCATGGCCTACAAATACACCGTGGGCCAGCCCTACATGTACCCGAAGAACAACCTGAGCTACGCCGGCAACTTCCTGCACATGATGTTTGCCACGCCGTGCGAGGAGTACAGGGTCAACCCGGTGTTGGAACGCGCACTGGACCGCATCTTCATCCTGCATGCCGACCACGAGCAAAATGCGTCCACCTCGACGGTTCGCCTCTGCGGCTCGTCAGGGACCAACCCGTTTGCGGCGATTGCGGCCGGTGTGGCCTGCCTCTGGGGTCCCGCGCACGGCGGCGCCAACGAAGCTGCGCTGAACATGCTGGGCGACATCCAGAAAGCCGGCGGTATTGAGAAAATCGGCGAATTCATCAAGCAGGTCAAGGACAAGAACTCCGGCGTCAAGCTGATGGGTTTTGGCCACCGCGTCTACAAGAACTACGTTCCTCGCGCCAAGCTGATGCAGGAAACCTGCAAGGAAGTGCTCCACGAAATGGGCCTGGAAAACGACCCCTTGTTCAAGCTGGCCATGGCGCTCGAAAAAATCGCGCTGGAAGACGAATACTTTGTCTCGCGCAAGCTTTACCCCAACGTCGACTTCTACTCCGGCATCGTGCAGCGCGCCATAGGCATTCCGGTGCCGCTGTTCACCGCAATCTTTGCGCTGGCCCGCACCGTCGGCTGGATTGCCCAGCTCAACGAGATGATTGGCGATCCCGAGTACAAGATCGGCCGCCCGCGCCAGCTGTTCAACGGTTCTGTCCCGCGTGATGTGAAGCCGATTACCGAACGTTAAGTCCTTGATCCGCTTGCTGCAGGATCAGAGCCCGCCCGTGGCAACATAGGCGGGCTTTTTGCAGCTCTCTGTTTGCCGGAAATCCGCCCGTGAACCCCATCCTGACTGCCGCTGAACTGCGTTTGGCCATCGCCGGTTCCTCTCCCCGCGCCTGCACCTGTGCCCTGGGGACCTGCGCCGGCTGGGAAAGCCTGGCCGAATACCGCTGGGAAGCACAGCAGATGCGCGGGGTGGCCACGCTGCGCGACCCTGCGCTGGACGAACCGACTTTCGAGGAGTGGCACCCGCAGGGCACCCGCTACGATTCGCCCGACGCCCCGGTTGCGGTCCAGTTTTTCCCTTACAACCGCTGCGAGGTCTGGCGCTGCGCCCGCTGTGAGCGGCATTTGATGCGCTACACCGAGTTTGGTGGTTACAACGTGGACCACCGGATCCGGACTCTCGACCCTGACAAGATCACCGGCTAATCGTCCGCTATCATTTAAATAGCTTCTTGCGCCCGTGCAGAAAGGGCCGGAGGCCTAAATCGTTCATAAACTCGGGAAAAAACCGGCTTAACCCCATCCCCCGGCAAGCCGCCCATCGTATACCGCGATGGCCATACAAGAAATACGCGTTCAAAATACTCATGCATCGTGAAACGCGATGGCTTTTAGCCCTCTTCATGAAAAGCTCGGAACGCAACTTCGCCCGCCGCATTGACCTGACCTCGCTGCAATTGTTTGTCGCGGTGTGTGAGCTCGGCAGCATCGGCAAGGCGGCAGAGCGCGAATTCATTGCGGCGTCGGCGGTCAGCAAACGCCTGAGTGATCTGGAAGCGGCTCTGGACACGCCGCTGCTGTACCGCCACACCCGCGGTGTGGACCTGACGCCGGCGGGACAAAGCCTGCTGCACCATGCGCGTTCGGTGCTTTTCAGCCTGGAAAAAATGCAGGGCGAGCTCAGCGAGTACGCCGCCGGCGTGCGCGGCCATGTGCGGGTGCACGCCAGCATTTCGGCCATCGTGCAGTTTCTGCCGGAGGATCTGGGCGCCTTCATCCGCCAGCATGCCGAAGTCAAAATCGACCTGGAAGAACACCTGAGCACGGAGGTTGTGCGCGCCGTGCAGGAAGGCGCCGCCGACCTGGGTATCTGCAACACCGCCGATGGCAGCGGCGAGCTGCAGACTCTGCCCTACCGGGAGGACCGCCTGGTCATGATTGTTCCGCGCGGCCATGTGCTGGGCGCCCAGGATGCCATCGCTTTTGAGGCCAGCCTGGATTTTGACCATGTGGGCCTGCATTCGAACAGCTCGATTTACCTGGCGATGCGTGATGCCGCCGCGCAGGCGGGGCGAACCATCAAGCTGCGCATCCAGGTGACCGGGCTGGACGCGATGTGCCGCATGATCCACAACGGACTGGGGGTCGGCGTGATGCCGCAGCGCGCCTTTGAGCTGATGCACGGCGTCGGTGAACTCGAGTCCGTCGCGCTGACCGATGCCTGGGCGGCCCGGCGGATCGAACTCGTTGCGCGCGACTTTTCCAGCCTGCCGGTCACCGCCCGCCTGCTGGTCGATCACCTTACCGCCCGTGCGGACGCTACGGGCCAGCCCCTGCCCACTTAAAATCAACAGACCACCAAGGAAACACCATGGGACGCACCCTTTACGACAAGATCTGGGACGAGCACGTCGTCCACACCGAAGAAGATGGCACGGCCATTCTTTATATCGACCGGCACCTGGTGCATGAGGTGACCAGTCCGCAGGCCTTTGAAGGCCTGCGCCAGGCGGGCCGCAAGGTCTGGCGCATCAGCTCCATCGTCGCCACCGCCGACCACAACACGCCGACGACCGGCTGGGAACTCGGCTACGACGGCATCACCGACCTGGTGAGCAAGGAACAGATCACGACACTGGACAGCAACATCGCGCAATTTGGTGCCGCGGCCTACTTCCCGTTTCTGTCCAAACGCCAGGGCATTGTGCATGTGATCGGTCCCGAGACCGGCGCTACCCTGCCCGGCATGACGGTGGTCTGCGGCGATTCCCACACCTCAACCCATGGCGCGTTTGGTGCGCTGGCCCACGGCATAGGCACCAGCGAGGTCGAACACGTGATGGCTACGCAAACCCTGCTGGCCAAAAAGGCCAGGAACATGCTGGTCAAGGTGGACGGCGCGCTGGCACCCGGCCTGACCGGCAAGGACATCGTGCTGGCCATCATCGGAAAAATCGGCACCGCCGGCGGCACTGGCTACACGATTGAATTCGGCGGCGCGGCGATCCGCGCCCTCAGCATGGAAGCGCGCATGACGGTCTGCAACATGGCGATCGAAGGCGGGGCGCGCGCCGGCCTGGTGGCCGTGGACCAAAAAACCATCGACTACGTCAAGGGCCGCCAGCTGGCACCTGGAACCGATCCTCAAACCGGCCGGTTTGTCGGGGGCGCCGAATGGGACCAGGCCGTGCGGTACTGGAGTACCCTGCAATCCGACGCCGATGCAAAGTTCGATACCGTCGTGCAGCTCGATGCCAGCCAGATCCGTCCGCAAGTCACCTGGGGCACCTCGCCCGAGATGGTGCTGTCGATCGAGGACGTGGTGCCCGATCCGGACAAGGAAAAAGACGCGAACAAACGCGACGCCATCGAACGCGCACTGACCTACATGGGCCTGCAGCCCGGCAAGGCCATCAACGACATCATGATCGACAAGGTCTTCATTGGCTCGTGCACCAACAGCCGCATCGAAGACATGCGCGAAGCCGCGGCCATCATCCAGAAAATCGGGCAAAAAGTTGCCAGCAACGTCAAGCTCGCGCTGGTCGTGCCCGGTTCAGGCCTGGTCAAGGAACAGGCCGAGCGCGAAGGTCTGGACAAGATTTTCACGGCCGCAGGTTTTGAATGGCGCGAACCCGGCTGCTCAATGTGCCTGGCCATGAACGCCGACCGGCTGGAGCCGGGCGAACGCTGCGCTTCCACCAGCAACCGCAACTTTGAAGGCCGGCAGGGCGCCGGCGGCCGCACCCATCTGGTCAGTCCGGCCATGGCCGCCGCGGCCGCCGTGCACGGACACTTCGTGCACATCCGCAAGTTTCCCTAGAACCCACCTCCTCCAGAGAAACATCCATGAAAAAGACGACGGCCCTGCTCACCCTGTCACTGGCTTCAATTGCCTTTTTACTGGCCGGATGCAACACCTTCCGGGGCGTCGGGCAAGACGTGCAAAAGGTCGGCGAGAAAATCGAAGACGCTGCAAGGAAAAAATAATGCAAAAATTCACCGTACACCAGGGACTCGTGGCGCCGATGGACCGCGAGAACGTCGACACCGACGCGATCATCCCCAAGCAGTTTCTCAAGTCCATCCGAAAAACCGGGTTTGGACCCAACCTGTTTGATGCCTGGCGCTACCTCGACGCCGGCTTTCCGGGCCAGGACCCGGCGACGCGCCGCCCCAACCCGGACTTCGTACTGAACCAGCCCCGCTACAAGGGCGCGTCCATCCTGCTGGCGCGCAAGAATTTCGGCTGCGGATCCTCGCGCGAACACGCGCCCTGGGCGCTGGACCAATACGGCTTTCGCGCCATCATCGCGCCGAGTTACGCCGACATCTTTTTCAACAACAGCTTCAAGAACGGGCTGCTACCGATCGTGCTGAGCGAAGCGCAGGTCGGCCAGCTGTTTGACGAGGCACTGGCCTTCCCGGGCTACCAGCTCACGATTGACCTGGAGCGCCAGGTGGTGATCAAGCCTCAGGGCGAAGAAATGGCATTCGAGGTGCAGGCCTTCAAAAAATTCTGCCTGCTCGGCGGTTACGACGACATCGGTCTGACCTTGCGCCAGAGCGACAAGATCAAGGCTTTCGAAGCCGAACGCCTGGCGAAAAAGCCCTGGCTGGCGCACACCCTGCTCGGCTGATATTTATCAGTCAAATCCGGCTTCAGCCCATTACCAGCGGTCGCAGCAAGCTATAAAAAAGATAGTGAACATGAAAATTGCAATTCTCCCGGGTGACGGCATCGGCACCGAAATCGTCGCCGAGGCCGTCAAGGTCCTGAACGCGCTGGACCTCAAGTTCGAAACCGAAAGCGCACTGGTCGGCGGCGCCGCCTACGAGGCCCATGGCCACCCGCTGCCCGAAGCCACCCTCAAACTCGCCAAGGATGCCGACGCCATCCTGTTTGGCGCCGTGGGCGACTGGAAATACGACAAGCTCGAGCGTTCCCTGCGGCCCGAGCAGGCGATTCTGGGCCTGCGCAAAAACCTGGGCCTGTTTGCCAACTTTCGCCCCGCCATCTGCTACCCGCAACTCGTGGACGCATCCAGTCTCAAGCGCGAGCTGGTGGCTGGCCTGGACATCCTGATCATCCGCGAGCTGACCGGCGACATCTACTTCGGCCAGCCGCGCGGGCGGCGCATCGCCGCGGACGGGCATTTCCCCGGCAGCGATGAAGCCTTCGACACGATGCGCTATTCGCGCCCTGAAATCGAGCGTATTGCCCACATCGCCTTCCAGGCAGCCCGCAAACGCAGCGGCCGCGTGACCAGCGTCGACAAGGCCAATGTGCTGGAAACCTTCCAATTCTGGAAAGACGTGGTCAGCGAAGTCGGTCTGCAGTACCCGGATGTGGCGCTGGACCACATGTATGTGGACAACGCCGCGATGCAGCTGGTCAAGGCGCCGAAGAAATTCGACGTGATGGTGACTGGCAATATGTTCGGCGACATCCTCAGCGACGCTGCGGCCATGCTCACCGGCAGCATCGGCATGCTGCCTTCGGCCAGCCTCAATGCCAAAAACCAGGGCCTGTACGAACCCAGCCACGGCAGCGCGCCCGACATCGCCGGCAAAGGGGTTGCGAATCCGCTGGCGACGATTTTGAGCGCGGCCATGATGCTGCGCTTCAGCCTGAACCAGCCCGAAGCGGCCGCACGCATTGAAAAAGCGGTTGACCGGGTACTGAGCCAGGGCCTGCGCACGCCCGACATCTACGGCGAAGGCACGACCAAAGTCGGCACCGTGCAAATGGGCGACGCGGTGCTCAAGGCCCTGGAATAACAGGCCCCCACGGTCGCTCACGCCGTGTCGCTCTCTGCCCCCGAGGGGGCGCATTTTTCCTGGGGGCGGCCCGGCGGAAAAACCGGCCCCCACGCTTTTCACTTCGTGTAATTCGCTGCCCCCGAGGGGGCTTGTTTTCCTTGGGGCGGCCCGGCGGAAAAACAGACCCCACGTTCGGCAATTCCCCGTTCGTCTTGAGCCTGTCGAAGGATGCCCCCCGAGGGGGCCGTCGTTTGCTCGGGGCGGCCCTTCGCGGCGCGTCCCGAACCTTGGTTACAATAAGCGCCATGCGCAAAAACCTCGCACTCATCCGCTGCACCGCCGCCTCGCGCGCGGTCAGCGCTGCGCCGGTTTTTGGCCAGATCACCAAAACGACAACCATTAAAGGCTGACACAGCCCGGTTCGTCGTGCCCTGCCGGCTCGATGAGCCGGGTCAAAAAGCATATTTTTGAAGGGCAAGCAAATGAAACTCGCAGGCAATCTGGTAGGACTCGTAGGCTGGCGCGGCATGGTCGGCTCGGTGCTGATCGACCGCATGCAGGCCGAAGGCGATTTCGGGCTGATTGAACCGGTCTTCTTCTCGACGTCCAACGCCGGCGGCAAAGCCCCGGCGCAAGCTAAAAACGAGACCGCGCTGAAGGACGCTTTTGACATTGCGTCCCTGAAGATGTGCGACATCATCTTCACGGCCGAGGGCGGCGACTACTCGACTGAAGTGTTCCCCAAGCTACGTGCTGCCGGCTGGAACGGCCACTGGATAGACGCAGCGTCCACACTGCGCATGAACGATGACGCCATCATCATCCTGGACCCGGTCAACCTCCCGGTGATTCAAAACGCGCTGGCCAAAGGCGGCAAAAACTGGATTGGCGGCAACTGCACCGTCAGCTGCATGCTGATGGGTGTCGGCGCGCTGTACAAGGCCGGTCTGGTCGAGTGGATGACCAGCATGACCTACCAAGCCGCCTCCGGTGGTGGTGCGCAGCACATGCGCGAACTGCTGACCCAGTTCGGCACGCTCAACAGCGAAGTCAAAGCCCTGCTGGACGACCCGAAATCCGCGATTCTGGAAATCGACCGCCGCGTGCTGCTCAAGCAGCAGTCCCTCAGCAGTAGCGACACCGCCAACTTCGGCGTGCCGCTCGGTGGCTCGCTGATCCCGTGGATCGACAAGGACCTGGGAATCGGAAAACAGGCGGACGAAGCCGGCTGGGGCATGAGCAAGGAAGAGTGGAAAGGCGGCGCCGAGACCAACAAGATCCTGGGCCAGGGCGCCAGCTTCGGAACCGCTGAAACACCGGTGGACGGTTTCTGCGTGCGCGTCGGCGCGATGCGCTGCCATAGCCAGGCGCTGACCTTCAAGCTGAAAAAAGACGTGCCGCTGGCGGACATTGAAGCCCTGATCGCGGCCGACAACCCCTGGGTCAAAGTCGTGCCGAACAACCGCGAAGCGACCATCATGGACCTGACTCCGGTCGCCGTGACGGGAACGATGACGATTCCGGTGGGCCGCCTGCGCAAACTGGCGATGGGCCCCGATTACCTGGGCGCCTTCACCGTCGGCGACCAGTTGCTGTGGGGGGCGGCCGAACCCTTGCGCCGCATGCTGCGCATTCTTTTGCAGGCCTGAACGGCGGCGCCAGTGGCAGACAGATAGCGGCCCACAAAACCAGACCACCGGTAAGCAGTTGTGTCTGGACGTTGCCACCAGACAACAACTCCAAGTTGTAAGTCATTGCAAACTGGGGGTGTCAAAACTTAAGTGCCGTCTTAGCTTGTCAGCCTAATGCCTTGATGTTAATGTTGTTTTGTCGAAAATTAGCACTGAGGTTTTTGTGCGGACACGCAAAATAAAATTTTATGCAGACCGAGCACCGGAGGCTCCACATCCCATGAATCATCCTCGCCGCTGGCGGATTGGTGCAATGGCCGCCGCCATTGCCCGAATGGGTATTCTCGCCAGCCAGCAAGCGCAGGCTTTGGCTTTGGGCCAGGTCAGCGTTCAGTCAGTCTTGGGCGAGCCGCTGCGGGCTGAGATAGAGATTGCCGATATCAACGCCGACGAGGCGGCGACGCTGCGTGCCAGTGTCGCTGGTGCCGATGCATTCCGGGCGGCCGGCCTGGAATACAGCGCTGCAGTTGCAAATGTACAGATCAGTCTGCAGCGCCGCCCCGACGGCCGGTCCTACCTGCGTTTGACCAGTGATCGCCCCGTCAACGAGCCTTTTGTCGATTTGATTCTGGAAGCAAGATGGGCTTCCGGCCGTATCGTGCGTGATTACACGATGCTGTTTGACCCGCCCAACCTGCGGCAAGCCGGCAGTGCGCCGCCGATGGCCGCCCCCACCGCACCCATCCTGGCGCGGCCCGCCAGTCCTGCAGCCACCCTGCCTGCGTCGCCGCCGCCGGTTGCTGCCGCCCCATACCCGCCCAGTCCGACCCCTTCACGGCCGCCACGCGTTGCCAAAGCGCCCGTGACGCCAGCCATTGCGGCCGACAAAGCACGCTCGCCTGACGGCCAGAAAATTACGGTGAAGGCGGGCGACACCGCCGGCAAGATTGCAGCCCAGAACAAACCTGCCAGCGTATCGCTCGACCAGATGCTGGCTGCCCTGCTGCGCAGCAACCCCGACGCATTCATAGGCGGCAACATCAACCGCCTTAAAGCCGGCACCGTGCTGGACCTGCCGGGAACCGACCAGGCAGAAGCCATTTCTGCCGGTGAGGCGACACGAACCATCGTCGCGCAAAGCAAGGACTTCAATGAGTTCCGCCGCAAGCTGGCCGAAGGCGCACCGGCCGCCCGGGTCGCCGCTGCAGACCGTCAGGCCGCAGGCCAGGTCCAGACCAAGGTAGAAGACCGGGCGACTGCGACTGCTACACCTGACAAACTGACATTGTCCAAGGGTGCGGTCCAAAGCAAGGCCGCGGCAGAAGAAAAAATGGCCCAGGAGCGGCAGACCAAAGAGGCGGAAGCCCGCGTGGCTGAGCTGTCGAAAAACATCAGCGATCTGAACAAGTTGGGCAGCACCCCAGCCGCCCCAGCCACGCCTGCCGCCCCGGCCCCGGCGGCGACCGGCACGCCAGTGCCGGGTTTGGCAATTGCCAAACCGGCTGCAGTCGCTGGCGCACTACCGGGTGCATTGCCCGCCGCTTCGGCGCCGGCCTCGGTGCTCAGCCCGGCGGGCAGCAGTGGAGTCGCTCCCGTGGCTGCGCCCCTGCCGGCGGCCAGCAGTGCTGCCGTGCCAACGGAGCCCGTCGCTGCGGCCCCCGCGGCTGCGCCCGTCAAAAAACCGGTGCTTGCTGCGCCCCCCCCTCCTTCGGAACCGAGCCCGCTCGACGAGCTGCTGGAGAACCCGCTGCTACTGGGAGCCGGCGCCGGCTTGCTGCTGCTTCTGGCTGCTTTCGGTCTGTACCTAGCTCGCCAGCGCAAAAATGCCGTCGCGGCAGACAGCTCCTTCCTGGAAAGCCGTTTGCAGCCGGACTCTTTCTTTGGCGCCAGCGGCGGCCAGCGTATCGACACCAACGAGTCCAACGTCACCGGCTCATCGATGGTGTATTCGGCCAGCCAGCTAGATGCCGCCGGCGATGTAGACCCGGTGGCTGAAGCCGATGTCTACCTCGCGTATGGTCGGGACCTGCAGGCCGAGGAAATCCTCAAGGACGCCATACGCGTCAACCCCAGCCGCGTCGCCATCCATGCCAAGCTGATGGAAATTTATGCCAAACGCCGCGACACCAAGGCCTTTGAAATGGGGGCGACCGAGGCTTTCAATTTGACCAAAGGCCAGGGCGCGGAATGGCCGCTCATGGCTGCAATGGGCCGTGACCTGGACCCCGCCAATCCGATGTACCAGCCGGGCGGCCAGCCAACGCCTGCCAGCGCGGGTGGCGCGGCCCTCGCCGGCGCCGCGGGATTTGCATCGCAAACCATGCCGCTGGCTGTTGAGCCGGCGGCGCCTGAGCCCTCGGTCGCTGCGGTTGACTTCGACCTGGATCTGGATTTTTCACTGGACGACGAGCCCGCAGTGATCGAGCCAGCTCCGGTCGCGCGAATCGAACCGGCCCTGGCGATGCCGGCCGTCTCGGCACCTCGGGCGGGCAACGAGATGGATTTCAGTTCGGCAACAGCAACCATGCCGGTCCCTACCATGCCGGCGCTCTTGCAAGCGGCCTCAACCGAGCCTTCGCTGCCAGCCAGGGGCCTGAACTTCACGACCGAGCCCGTCGTCAAGGTGGCAGCAGCCCCGCTGGAAACCGCCGGCGGCATGCTTGAGTTTGATCTGGGCGCCTTGACACTGGATCTGGACGACCCGACCCCCGAAGGCGATATCACGGCATCGGAGCATGCGTCGGCAGGCATTGAAGATCCGCTGGAAATCAAATTTGCGCTGGCCGAAGAGTTTCGCGCGATAGGTGACCCCGACGGCGCCCGCTCCCTGGCTGAGGAAGTTCTGACGCAATCCAGCGGCTCGCTCAAGGGCAAGGCCCAGGCCTTTCTCAACGCCTTGTCCTGAACGCAGTACTGCAACCGTTTTTTCTTCCCAGGAGCCACCCGTGAGGATCGCTCTTGGGCTCAGTTACAGCGGTAGCGGTTACGAAGGCTGGCAAAGCCAGCTGTCCGGAAACACGGTGCAGGACCAGCTGGAAAAGGCGCTGGGCAAGTTTGCCACGCAGCCCATCCGCACCCTGTGTGCCGGACGCACCGACGCCAGGGTCCATGCGCTAATGCAGGTAGTTCACTTTGACACCCGGCTCCAGCGCGAGCTGTCCTCCTGGGTACGCGGCACCAACACCTTCCTTCCGCGCGATATCGCCGTGCAATGGGCGCATGAGGTGCCGGACGAGTTTCATTGCCGCGGCAGCGCCATCAGCCGGCGCTACGCTTACGTGCTGCTGGAGTCCCCGGTGCGCCCCAGTGTCGAAGCCGGACGTGTGGGCTGGGTCTACCGGCCCATGGACGGCGCTGCCATCCGCGCGGCCATTGTTCACCTGCTCGGCGAACATGATTTCAGCTCATTCCGGGCGGCGCAATGCCAGGCCAAATCCGCTGTCAAAATCCTGCATCGCATCGAGATCGGGCAACGCGCCGGCTACTGGCGCTTTGAATTTGAAGCCAACGCTTTCCTGCACCACATGATCCGCAACATCATGGGTTGCCTGGTCGCCATCGGCCAGCGCCAGCAGCCGCCAGACTGGATCGCCAAGGTGCTGGCCGCCCGCCGCCGGGACGCGGCAGCACCGACGTTTTCCCCCGACGGCCTGTATTTTCTTGGCCCAGTCTACGAAGACCGCTATGGCTTGCCGACACGCACCGCGGCTTATGATTGGATTCCATGATTGCCCCCACGCTTTTCACTTCGTGTAATGCGCTGCCCCCCGAGGGGGCCGCTGCGCCTGCGGCCCGGCGAAGCCGGTTCCGCGGCCCCGGCTGGAATGAAGGGCTTCTACGCTGTCCTCCGTCGAGCGCTGGCTTATGACCTCTTCTCCACCCCCCAGCACCCGCATCAAGATCTGCGGCCTGACCCGCGAGGAAGACGTGGACGCTGCGGTGGCCGCCGGCGCCGACGCCGTCGGCTTTGTCATGTACCAAGCCAGTCCGCGTTATGTCACGGCCGAACGCGCTGCCGAACTGGCCCGCCGTTTGCCGCCGTTTGTGACGCCGGTGCTGCTTTTTGTCAATGCAAGCACTCCTGAAATCATAGCTGCCTGCGCCTACGTACCAACGGCTTTGCTGCAATTTCATGGTGATGAAACGCCTGAAACGTGTCTGCAGGCGGGCCGGCCGTTCATGCGTGCCGCACGCATCCCGCTGGAGGAGTTTTGGGCTCCCACGCTTTCCGCTGCGCGTGATTCCCTGCCCCCCGAGGGGGTGCAATTCGCCTTGGGGCGGCCCGGCGGCAAATCTCCCGCTGGCCCTGCCCGTTTTGATCTCGTAAAATACGTGGAAGATTTCAAGGCTGCCCAGGCCATCCTGCTCGACGCCCATGTCGAAGGTTATGGTGGCGGCGGAAAAACATTCAATTGGTCTCTTCTTCCTCCATGCGTCAACGCTCACCTCGTTTTGTCTGGTGGACTCACACCTGCAAACGTGACCGATGGCATTTTGCAAGTTCGGCCGCGTTGTAAAACGCTGGCCGTTGATGTGAGCTCCGGCGTCGAGATTTCGAAGGGAATCAAAAGCGCCGACAAAATCAATCAATTCGTCGCGGCCGTTCGAGCTGCCGACGACTTACTTGCAAAGAACCCCAGTCACCATGTTCGACTACCAGCAACCTGACCCGACAGGCCACTTCGGGATGTACGGCGGCAGTTTCGTCTCCGAAACGCTGACCCATGCAATCAATGAGCTGAAAGAGGCTTACGCGAAATACCAGCATGACCCGGAATTCCTTGCGGAATTCCATTACGAGCTCAAGCATTTCGTCGGCCGGCCCTCTCCCATCTACCACGCCGCCCGCATGGGCCGCGAGCAGGGTGGCGCGCAGATTTACCTCAAG
>JBKJZS010000654.1:0-11032 GCA_046714915.1 Polaromonas sp.
GCTTGATGGTGGCCGTTTTGCCACGTCTGACCTGAACGACTTGTACCGCCGCGTGATTAACCGCAACAGCCGCCTGCGCCGTTTGCTCGAATTGAAAGCGCCTGAAATCATTGCCCGCAATGAAAAGCGCATGCTGCAAGAAGCGGTTGATTCGCTGCTTGACAACGGCCGCCGTGGCAAAGCCATGACGGGTGCCAACAAACGTGCGCTCAAGTCACTGGCCGACATGATCAAAGGCAAGTCAGGCCGTTTCCGCCAGAACTTGCTGGGCAAACGAGTCGACTACTCGGGTCGCTCAGTCATTACCGTGGGCCCAACGCTCAAGCTGCACCAGTGTGGTTTGCCAAAATTGATGGCACTCGAATTGTTCAAGCCCTTCATTTTTGCGCAGCTCGAATCGCGCGGCATTGCCACGACGATCAAGGCAGCAAAAAAAGAAGTTGAATCTGGCACGCCAGTCGTGTGGGACATTCTTGAAGAGGTCATCAAAGAGCACCCGGTCATGTTGAACCGGGCACCTACGCTGCACCGCTTGGGCATTCAGGCGTTTGAGCCGATTCTGATTGAAGGCAAGGCCATTCAGTTGCACCCGCTCGTCTGCTCGGCATTCAACGCCGACTTTGACGGCGACCAGATGGCGGTTCACGTACCGTTGTCGGTTGAGGCGCAAATGGAAGCCCGCACATTGATGCTGGCGTCCAACAACATTTTGTTCCCTGCCAGTGGTGAGCCATCCATTGTGCCGTCGCAAGACGTGGTGCTGGGCCTGTACTACACAACCCGTGAACGTACCAACGGCAAGGGCGAAGGCCTGATCTTCTCCGACACCGGCGAAGTCCAGCGTGCCTTCGATGCGGGCGAGGTCGACCTGAACGCCAAAATCAATGTGCGCCTGACGGAGTACGTCAAAAACAAGGAAACCGGCGAATTCGTCGCCTCGACCAAGCTGTGGGAAACCACAGCCGGTCGCGCGCTGCTGTCTGAAATCCTGCCCAAGGGCCTGCCTTTCTCGAACATCAACAAGGCCCTGAAGAAGAAGGAAATCTCCAAGCTGATCAACGTGTCCTTCCGCAAGTGCGGCTTGAAAGAGACCGTGGTGTTTGCCGACAAGCTGTTGCAAGCAGGTTTCCGCCTGGCCACCAAGGCGGGCATCTCCATCTGTATCGACGACATGTTGGTGCCGAAAGAGAAGCACGCCATCATTGCGCGCGCCCAGAAGGAAGTCAAAGAAATCGAGCAGCAGTATGTCTCCGGGCTGGTCACAGCCGGTGAGCGCTACAACAAGGTGGTGGACATCTGGGGCAAGTCAGGCGACGAGGTCTCCAAGGTCATGATGGCTCAGCTCTCGAAAGAAAAAGTCATTGACCGCCACGGCAAGGAAGTCGAGCAGGAGTCCTTTAACTCCATCTACATGATGGCCGACTCCGGTGCCCGTGGCTCTGCGGCGCAAATTCGCCAGGTGGCGGGCATGCGCGGTCTGATGGCCAAGCCTGACGGCTCCATCATTGAGACGCCGATTACCGCCAACTTCCGCGAAGGCCTGAACGTGCTGGAGTACTTTATCTCCACCCACGGCGCCCGCAAGGGTCTGGCCGATACTGCGCTGAAAACAGCCAATTCCGGCTATCTGACGCGCCGTTTGTGCGACGTGGTGCAGGATCTGGTGGTCACGCAGGACGACTGCGGAACGCAAGAGGGTTCGCTCATGCGCGCCATCGTCGAGGGTGGTGAAGTGATCGAATCGCTGCGCGACCGTATCCTTGGCCGCACCGCGGTTGAAGATGTGCTGCACCCCGAGAACCGCTCGGTCCTGGCCAAAGCCGGCGCGATGCTGGACGAAGACTTGATTGACGAGCTCGAGGTGGCGGGCGTGGACGAAGTCAAGGTGCGCACCGCGCTGAACTGCGAAACCCGCTTTGGCCTCTGCGCCAAGTGTTATGGTCGCGATCTGGGCCGCGGCGGACTGATCAACATCGGCGAAGCCGTTGGCATTATCGCGGCGCAGTCAATTGGTGAGCCCGGCACGCAGCTGACCATGCGTACCTTCCACATCGGGGGTGCGGCATCCCGTGCAGCGATTGCCTCCAGTGTCGAGGCCAAGTCCAATGGCGTGATTGGTTTCAATGCACCCATGCGGTATGTGACCAACAGCAAGGGCGAGCTCGTGGTGATTGCCCGCTCCGGCGAGATCGTCATTCATGACGAACACGGCCGTGAACGCGAGCGCCACAAGGTGCCTTATGGGGCCATCCTCGCGGTCAAGGCCGACCAGCAAATCAAAGCCGGTGCAATTCTGGCCAACTGGGATCCCCTGACACGCCCCATCATTACCGAGTTTGCCGGCAAGGTGCTCTTCGAGAATGTGGAAGAAGGCGTGACGGTGGCCAAACAGCTCGACGAGGTAACCGGTCTGTCCACGCTGGTGGTGATCGATCCCAAGCGCCGCGGTGCGACCAAAGTGATTCGCCCGCAGGTCAAGCTGATCGACGCCAGCGGCAACGAGGTAAAAATCCCCGGTACCGACCACTCCGTGACGATTGGCTTCCAGGTGGGTGCGCTGGTTCAGGTGCGTGACGGCCAGGACGTGGGCCCGGGCGAAGTGCTGGCGCGTATTCCGGTCGAAGGCCAGAAGACCCGCGACATTACCGGCGGTCTGCCGCGTGTGGCCGAACTGTTCGAAGCCCGTACGCCAAAAGACAAGGGCACGCTGGCCGAGATGACGGGTACCGTGTCCTTCGGCAAAGAGACCAAAGGCAAGGTTCGCCTGCAGATCACCGATCCTGAAGGCAAAGTCTGGGAAGACCTGGTGCCCAAAGAGAAGAATATTCTCGTGCACGAAGGCCAGGTCGTGAACAAGGGTGAGTCAATTGTGGACGGCCCGGCCGACCCGCAAGACATCCTTCGTTTGTTGGGCATGGAGGAACTCGCTCGCTACATCGTTGACGAAGTTCAGGACGTATACCGTCTGCAGGGCGTGAAGATCAACGACAAGCACATTGAAGTGATTGTTCGCCAGATGCTGCGCCGTGTCGTGGTCGAAAACGTTGGAGAGTCCAGCTACATCGCCGGCGAACAGGTCGAGCGTTCGGTCATGCTGGATGCCAATGATGCATTGCGTGCCGACGGCAAGATTCCTGCAACTTTCAGCAACCTCCTGCTGGGTATTACCAAGGCATCGTTGTCCACGGACAGCTTCATCTCCGCCGCGTCCTTCCAGGAAACCACGCGCGTGCTGACCGAAGCAGCCATTATGGGAAAACGCGACGAACTTCGGGGCCTGAAAGAGAATGTGATCGTTGGCCGATTGATTCCTGCCGGTACCGGCATGGCTTACCACGAAGCACGCAAAGCCAAGGACCAGATGGACGACGCCGAGCGTCGTGCCATTGCCGAGGCCGAAGCGGCGGAGCTGGAAGCCCTGCCTGAGCAAGCCAGCGAAGGTGTGTCCCGCGAGTAATTGCTGCTTGGCGGCGCTGTAAAAAGCAGAGCGCCTCACCCCTTAAAAAAGGGGTGAGGCGTTTTTCATTGGGAGATCAAATTCATACACCACGGCCACCGCGTCAGATCGTGCCGGTAGTCGGCCGGGCTTGGAGCGTCGAATGCTAAAAAGGGTCCGTTGCGTTCCATTTGCAGCCGACGCTTCCCAAGTCAGACCGGCTAACCGGGCTGTACAGGGCCCGGGCTTGTCGGATAAAGTCGCCAGTGCCGGCTGACGGCGCAGCTTCGCTGTTTATAGAAAGAAGGCTCCATGTCCACCACGTCCCTGGTCGCTATCGTTGTGTTTTCCTTGCTGCTGTTCTGGGCCGTTGGCGCCTACAACCGGCTGGTTCGCTTGAAAAACATGATCGGCAACGCCTTTGGGCCAATTGATGTGCAGCTCAAGCGCCGCTACGATCTGATTCCCAACCTGGTCGAAGCTGCCAAAAAATACCTGCTGCACGAGCGTGACACGCTCGAAGCCGTGATGGCGGCACGCACCCAGGCGAGCTCGGCCAGTGACGCTGCGCGCAGCCGCCCCACCCATGCGCCGGAGGTGATGGCGCTGGCAGTTGCCGAACAGGCCTTGGACGGCAGCCTTGCCCGCCTGTTTGCCGTCGCTGAGGCTTACCCCGAACTCAAGGCCGACAATACCATTCTCGAACTCAGTGAGGAGCTGACCAGCACCGAAAATAAGGTCGCTTTTGCCCGCCAGGCCTACAACGACTCCGTGCTGGCCTACAACAATGCGCAGGCGCAATTTCCGGCGCTGCTGATCGCCCGCCTGTTTGGCTTCGCACCCTCGGCCATGTTGCAGGCCACCGAAAGTGCTGCGGAGCGCCAGGCCGCGCGAGTCCAGTTTTAGTGCCGGCCTGCCCGCACCACCCCAGCAGACTTGTGGTTTTCTAGCTCTGCCGCCATGCGTTTTTTCGAGCAGCAGGATCAGGCGCGCACCCAGACCCGGCGCCTGCTGCTGTTGTTTGCCGTGACGGTGGTGGCGCTGGTGCTGACCGTCAATGCCGCGCTGGCCCTGAGTTGGCGCTTGGTCACGCCCGGCTTCAGCGGCTACCCGGCCTATTTTTTTGGCGTCAACACTGTCATGACCCTGGTCTTTGTGCTGGGCGGCTGGTGGCTGGAAACCTCCAGTCTGCAGGGTGGCGGTGCAAAGCTGGCCCGGCGCGCTGGGGCGCGTGAAGCCTGGCCATGCAGCCGGCTGAACGAACAGAAGCTTTGCAATATCGCCAGCGAACTGGCCCTTGCCGCCAGCATGTCCGCCCCCCAGCCCAGGTCATGGTGCTGGACAGAGTGGACAGCATCAAATGCTTTTGCCGCCGGCTGGAACGAAGACGACGCGGTGATTGCCGTAACGCGCGGGTCACTGGAAGGTTTGAGTCGCGACGAGTTGCAGGGGCTGGTGGCCCACGAATTGAGTCACCTGCGCGAAGGCGATACCCGTCTCAACATGCGGCTGGCCGGCATGGTGTTCGGGCTGGAGATGATTTTCAACCTCGGCGTCAGCATGTGTGAGCGCGATGAGAAAAACCGGCGCTCTTTTCTGGCGCTGCCAGGCCTGGCCATCATGGCGGTGGGATTTCTCGGCTGGGTGGCAGGCCGTGCTTTGAAGGCGGCAGTGTCCCGCCAGCGCGAGTTTCTGGCCGATGCGCGAGCGGTCCAGTTCACACGAAGCAAAGACGGCTTGGGAGGGGTGTTGCGCAAGGTAGCGAGGCAACAAGGCTCAGGAGCAAGCCCCCGTTTTCATCCCGCCGTTCAGCACATGCTGCTGGTCGGCCCTTATGCCAAAGCGCACTGGTTTGACTCGCATCCGCCGCTTGCCGAGCGCATCCGCCGTATTTATGGTCGGCCGATGCCAGCCCTTGCGGCCGGCAGTGATGAAGCGCTGCCTACCCGGCCCGACGCCATGCTGTGAACCAGTCCTGGTGAACAAGCACCTCACCAATGGTTCGAAGCCCGCTGTATGGCGACACCCCAAAGTACTGGATACTCCCTATAGCTCGCCTCCCGGGGCGCGTTAAATTGACTGGCTTGTAGAAACTGCGAGGAGAAGCTGTGAAGATTAAAAATTCCACGATGGCGCTGGCGTTCTGCGCGCTCACTGCGTCATCCCTGAGCCAGGCCCAGACCTCACCAGCCCAGGCCGCGCTGTATACCCGTAGCCTCGCTGCCACTTGCGCCAACTGCCACGGCACCGATGGCAAAGCCGTGCCGGGTTCCAGCGTGGTGTCCCTCGCCGGGCTCGATAAAAACTATCTTGTAACCCAGCTCAAGGCGTTTAAATCGGGCGCGCTGCCAGCCACGGTGATGCACCAGATCAGCAAAGGTTACAGCGATGCCCAGATCGAGACCATCGCCAGCTACTTTGCCGCCCAAAAGCCATAAGCAACCGACACCAAGGACTGCTCACTATGAACCCGAAACTCCCCACACACCTTGACTCGGCGGGCGCCGGTGTCAAACGCCGTTCCTTGTTGCAAACGTCCGCCGCGCTGGGCCTGCTGGGTTTGGCAGGCTGCGCAACCACCGCTGTCCCGTCCAAAGCCAGAGTCGTGGTGATCGGCGGCGGCTACGGCGGCGCGACGGCGGCCAAGTACGTGCGACTGCTGTCGGACTACAAAATAGACGTGGTGCTGATCGAACCGCAAGCGGCCTTTATCTCCTGCCCCATCTCCAATCTGGTGCTCAGCGGCGGCAAGCAGATGGCCGACATCAGCACGTCGTACACCGGCCTCAGCAAAAACCATGGCGTGACGGTTGTCAAAGACATGGCCAGCGCCATCGACACTACGAAGAAAACGGTGACACTCGCCGGCGGCGCCACTATCGCTTACGACAAGCTGGTGGTCTCCCCTGGCATCGACCTGCTCTACAGCAGCATTGAAGGCCTGAAGGAGGCGCAGGCCTCCGGGCAAATTCTGCAAGCCTGGAAGGCGGGTCCAGAAACGGTGGCATTGCGCAAGCAGCTCGAAGCCATGCCTGATGGCGGCGTTTACGCCATCACCATTCCCGAGGCGCCCTATCGCTGCCGCCCGGCCCGTATGAACGGGCTTCGGTGATTGCCGGCTACTTTAAGGCGGTCAAGCCGCGCAGCAAGGTGCTGATTCTGGACGCCAATCCGGATGTAACCTCCAAAGGACCGCTGTTCAAAAAAGTCTGGGCCGAACAGTACAAAGGCATGGTTGAGTACCGCGGCCAGCACAAGGCGACCGCCGTGGACGCCAAAAACGGCGTTATCAAGTTCGACGTGCAGGACGACGTCAAAGCCAACGTGCTGAACGTCCTGCCGTCCATGCGAGCCGGCGCCATTGCCGTGCAGACGGGCCTGAACAACCAGGCCAACAACCGCTGGTGCGGCGTCAACTACCAGACTTTCGAGTCCACGGCGGCCCGGGACGTGTTTGTACTGGGTGATTCGATCCAGATCGCCCCGGCCATGCCCAAAAGCGGGCATATGGCCAACAGCCACGGCAAGGTCGCGGCGGCCGCCATCGTGGCGCAACTGGCGGGCTGGGAGGTGAACCCCGCGCCCATGCTGACCAACACCTGCTACAGCTTTGTCGACAACAAAAACGTCATTCACGTGGCCAGCGTGCACGAGTATGTGGCGCTAGAGAAAACCTTCAAGACCGTGGCCGGTTCGGGCGGGGTCAGCCTTGGGCCGACCGAGCTGGAAGGCGTTTACGCGCTGAACTGGGCAAGCAATATCTGGGCTGATTCCCTGGGTTAACCTGGAAGCTGCGGTTGACCGCGTCTTGAGTGCCGCTCGGGCCGTATTGAACAGACGCTTATTCACTAACGCACGCGTTTACCGTTCGGGCCGTGGCGCTACCCACGGTCCAACTGCGGTTTCTCGATTTATCGGGCGCGGAAGGCTGGTCTAATAGGCGCAGCACCGTTCGCGTCCGGACGGTTTAACCGGTTGGCCTTTCAGAGGTTTGGCCGGCAAAAAATCCATGCAAGGCAATCCCACCCAAATCCCCCTGTGGCGTCAGCTCCAGGGGGCTGCATTTTTATTGATGGCCATTCGCGCTGGCCGCTCAATGACGGCGGCGCTGGAAGACATCGACACCACGCTCAGGCCCGGCGTACAGGCGCTGGGTTTTCATGCCTTGCGGCAACTGGGCCGCGCCGAGGCCTTACGCCAGCAACTGGCCAATCGACCGCCGCCACCCGAGGCCGATGCGCTGCTCTGCGTGGCCCTGGCTTTGGGGTGGTCAGAAATCGATGCGCCTTACACGGCTCACACCTTGGTGGACCAAGCCGTGGAGGCCGCCAAACGCAGCGAAGAGACCCGGCACCAGGCCAGCTTCATCAATGGTTGCCTGCGTCGCTTCCTGCGCGAGCGCGGCGCGCTGGTGGCTTTGACAGAGAACAATCCGCAGGCGCTCTGGAACCACCCGCAGTGGTGGATAGACCGGGTGCGCAAGGACCACCCTGGGAATTGGCAGACCATCTTGCAGGCCAACAACAGCCGGGCCCCGCTGACTTTGCGTATTAATGAACGAAAAACAACGCAAGCCCAATATATACGGGCGCTATCAGCTATCAATATTGAAGCGTCGCTGCTGGGCAGGCAGGGCGTGATTCTGTCCCAGGCGCAGTCGGTGCCGTCGCTGCCGGGCTTTGTCGAGGGGCATTTTTCAGTGCAGGACGCCGCAGCCCAGTTGGCCGCGCCCTTGCTGCTTGAGGGGCTCACTGCTCCAGCCCCCACGCTCGCCACTTCGCAGGCTGCGCTGCCCCCCGCGGAGACTGTTCCACCTTGGGACGGCCCGGCGGTGGAACGCCGGCCTGCCGCGGCGGCACGGCTCAGGATTCTCGACGCCTGCGCCGCACCCGGCGGAAAAACAGCGCACCTGCTGGAGCTGGCTGATTGCGAGGTCACCGCGCTGGATATTGACGCGCGCCGCTGCGAGCGCATTGGCCACAACCTGCAGCGGCTCGGTTTGCAAGCCCATATTCGGGTTGGCGACGCGGCCCGTCCCGCTGACTGGTGGGATGGCCGGCCTTTTGACGGCATCCTGCTGGATGCGCCCTGCACTGCGTCGGGCATCGTGCGCCGTCACCCCGACGTCCGCTGGCTGCGCCGCCCCACCGATGTGGCGCAACTGGCCGCGCTGCAGGCACGGCTGCTGGAAAGCTTGTGGCCGCTGCTCAAACCGGGTGGCCGGCTGCTTTACTGCACCTGCTCGGTTTTCCGGGCCGAAGGTGAGCAGCAGGCGCAAACGTTTGTTACACACCACACCGACGCCCATTTAATGCCGTCCCCCGGTCATTTACTGCCCCAAAGTGGCGTGCCAGCGACCGTCTTCCCGGACAATTTGAGCGGTGACCACGACGGCTTCTATTACGCAGTTTTTGAAAAGCGCAACGCTTGAATCAGTGATGCGGCGCTTGCTAGCGCTCTGTATTTGCACCGTCATGGTGCACGCCGCTCAAGCGGCACCGGCAACCGAGGTATCGCAGCTGAAAATCGAACGCTCCGACGAAGCGGTGTACCTGTCGGCCACCGTCAAGTTCGACCTGCCACCGGTGGTCGAAGACGCCCTGCTCAAAGGCATCCCGATGTTTTTCGTCGCCGAGGCCGACATCTACCGCGACCGCTGGTACTGGTACGACAAACGCGTCACGACGGCCACCCGCACGATGCGCCTTGCATTTCAGCCTCTGACCCGGCGCTGGCGCCTCAATGTCCTGTCTGGTGCCATTAGCGTCCCGGGCCTGCGCGCCTCCTTCAGCCAGAGCTATGAAAGCCTGCCGGACGCCATCACTTCGATTCAGCGCATCTCCCGCTGGCGAATTGCGGATGCTGCGGAAATCGAACCGTATACCCGACACAACATGGAATTCCGTTTCCGGCTCGACCTGTCGCAACTGCCGCGGCCGTTCCAGATCGGTGTGGCGGGACAGAAAGACTGGGCCATCAGCGTCCAGGAAAACCGGGAACTGGTGGCAGAACCTATTCGGGACGCAGTCAAAGAGATCGCCAAAGAGGCTGTGAAGTGATCCTCAAGGGCACCGTGTCTGGCCTGAAAAGCAGCTCGGCCTTTCGCTGGACAGTCGGTGTCGGTGTTGGCACCATAACCGCGGTGGGGCTGGTGCTGCTATTTTTGCTGACGCAAGCCACCGGCAACCGCGAGCTCTATGAACGCAACTACGCCCGGCTGTTTGCACTGAATGTGGCGGTGGCCGCCCTGTTGCTGATGGTCATCGGCTGGATTGTGCTTCGCTTGATCATGCGTTTGCGCAAGGGAAAATTTGGCAGCCGCCTGCTGGTCAAGCTGGCAGCCATTTTTGCACTCGTGGGCCTGCTGCCCGGCATGATGATTTACGTGGTGTCCTACCAATTTGTCTCGCGCTCGATTGAAAGCTGGTTTGACGTGAAGGTGGAGGGCGCCCTGGACGCCGGCCTGAATCTGGGCCGCGTCACGCTCGATACCCTGGCCACCGAGTTGGCCAATAAAACCCGGTTGGCTGCAGGGCAGCTGGCGCAGACGTCCGACGCCACGGCCGGCCTCGCATTGGAGCGTCTGCGTGAACAGCTCGCCGTCGACGATGTTGTATTGTGGTCGGCCTCCGGGCGGATGATTGCCAGCGCGGGTGACTCGCGCTATTCCCTCAAGCCCGAGCGACCCCCGACGCAGCTGCTGCGCAACGCACGCGCTCAGCGTGTGGCTACCCAGATAGAAGGTTTGGACGACGTGACCTTGCCCGGTGCCGAGCCGGCGGGCACAGACACCGGCATCGCCGCGGTGGGTCCCGGCAGTACGGGCAGTCTTGCCGCCGGCAGTTCCAGCCCGCCCCGCATCAAAGCCCTGGCACTGGTCAGCAACCCGAGTGTCGGTCTGCTCGGCGAGAGCCGGTTTCTGCAAATGACCGAGATGTTGCCCGCGAGCCTGGTTGCCAACGCCATTGCCGTGCAGGAAGCCAACCGCGAATACCAGGAGCGCGCGCTGGCGCGAGGCGGCCTGCGCAAAATGTACATAGGCACACTCACGCTCAGTTTGTTCTTGGCGGTGTTTGGCGCCGTGCTGCTGGCGGTGGTGCTGGGCAACCAGCTGGCCCGGCCCCTGCTGGTGCTGGCCGAAGGGGTCAAGCAGGTGGCGCAAGGCGACCTGACCCCCAAGGCCGCCTTGCTGGGCAAGGATGAACTGGGTGGGTTGACCCGCTCCTTTGCCGACATGACCCAGCAGCTGGCCGACGCGCGCGGTGCGGTGCAAAAAAGCATGGACCAGGTGGACGCTGCCCGCGCCAACCTGCAGACCATTCTGGACAATCTGACGGCTGGCGTCATGGTGCTGGATCTCAAGGGGCGCATCCAGACCAGTAACCCCGGTGCAACCCGCATCTTGCGCGCGCCGCTGGCGGCCTACCACGGGCGGGCGCTGAGCGAAGTCCCTGGAATGCAAGTGTTTGCGCAAGGCGTTCAGGCGCAGTTTGACACCTACTTTGGCGAAAACCAGTTGCACGGCATGGAGCACTGGCAGCAGTCTTTCGAGCTCAATGCCGCGCAGCCGGGGGCACCCGACAACGCCATCACGCT
>JBKJZS010000655.1:0-2854 GCA_046714915.1 Polaromonas sp.
GCCATGAAGGATGAGTTTGAGTCTACTGGCCTGAAGCAACGCGAGGTGGGCGAGTTTGTGTATGCGGCGCAGAGCTGGGCCAGGGAGCGCCGGGTGATCACGCGGCTGGAGTACGGCGCACAGGGCAACAACCCGCGCTATGTGGTGACCAACCTCCCGGGCCAGGCCCAAGCGCTGTACGACGATCTGTACTGCCAGCGCGGCGAGGCCGAGAACCGGATCAAGGAAGCGCAAGTGGGCTTGTTTGCCACGCGCACGAGTTGCCGGCACTTGCAAAGCAATCAGTTGCGGGTGTTGCTGGCTGCTTTGGGCTATGTGCTGATTGAGCGGCTGCGCGCGCTGGCCTTGGCCGGCACGGCCCTGGCTTGCGCGCAGGTGGATACGCTGCGCATCAAGCTGCTCAAACTGGCCGCCGTGGTGACACGCAACACCCGGCGCATCCGGCTGTACCTGGCCACCGACTGGCCCAGCGCTGACATCTTCGCGCATGCCATGCGCCAACTGCGCTCACCTTGAAGTTCATACAGTGCCTGGCCCGCGCGTTGACACCAACAAGGCCCGCAACCCAAGCCGGGGAAGGGGTAGTTGCGCTCACACGGCGCCAATTGCATCTCAAATGCCGGGCAATGCCTTCACAACACACTCGTCAGACCGGCGCAGCACCGAATCAACGTCAATCAGACCGTACAGTGGGGATAGCGTGAAATATGCAGGCTAGGCGCAGACGACAACCGGGTCCGGTTGCGGACCTGGAAAAAATGCCTGGAGAAGCGTCGAGCACCCCGAAAAGTAGACAGCCGGTTGGTTGGATATGACGTACGGTCCGCCTCCGGATTGAATTTCGCCCGCTGGGTTTGTAAACTCAATGCATGGACACACCCACCGTTGGCTCTCTTGGTGCAACGCCCCTTCGCCGCCCCCGCTCAGCCGGGGTGCAAGCTGGCTTTTCAATTCTGGAGGTCCTGATTGCGATCATTATTCTCAGTATCGGCATGCTGGGCGCGATTGGCATGCAGGCAACTGCCCTGCAAGCCAATAAGGAAACCCGGAATCAGGCGATAGCGACTACTTTCGCTCGGGAACTGGCCGAAAAAATGCGAGGCAACCATACGGTGGCGATCAGGACGTTGGCCGTCGGTGTTAATCCGTATCTTTTTGACGTCACCCTGCCGAGCACACCCGTCGTTGCGACGCCAGCCACCAATTGCTTTACAGCCGCGTGTCCATTGCTTGAGGATGCAGCCCGTTGGGACGTTGCGGACTGGCAAAGTCGCGTCCAGAGAGAGCTCCCTACGCCAAAAGTTAAAGTATGTTTCGACCAGGACCCTTTTGACAGCGTCGGCAAATCCCGCTGGGCTTGTACCGATAGCGGCGACATCGCCGTGCTCAAGATGAGCTGGAACAGAAAGGCCACCGACGGCCAGCTCGTGTTCACGAGTCAGGCTGAGAGCCTACCGACTCTAGTGATTCCTCTGACAGCAGGAAGCTCGCAATGATGCCGCGCCGATTTTTCAACAAGAGGCTCAAGCAACGCGGCGTGACGCTGATTGAATTGCTGGTGGCCCTGGGACTGGGCCTGCTGGTTACGGTAATTGCGACTACGGCGCTTTTGCTGGGCCAGCAAGGTTACCGAAGCGTGGACGCCACGACTCAATTGCGGGACCGGGAGCGTTTCTCCAATGATTTGATAGCGCGCGTCGTTCTTCAAGCGGGTTATCAGGACTTGGGAGCAACCAACGTGTCCTTGCGGTCTACAGCGAAACTTCTTGACCTCGATGGTGATGGCGTCCCTGACGATCCAGAGCCCGATGTTTATGGCTGGAACAACGCGGTGTACGACACACCTGCGAACCTGGTTTTGAGCGAAGGCACAAAAATCACCAACGGTGGCAGACTGGCCTCCTGCGGCACCGTCACCGACACCTCTTGCAGAAACGGCAGTGACGTTCTGGTCGTCCGCTACCAAGGCGTGAATTCCTCACCCACATCAGTCACTACCGACAACACCATGATTAACTGCGCGGGTCGAGGTGAGGCGGGGCTGACAGGCGGCAATCTCAACGACCGCGCCGTCAGCATGTTCCACGTGACGCGGCAGCCTAACGGCGAGCCCTCCCTTTCGTGTTCGTATTACATCGGTGGCAACTGGCTCAGCGTCCCAATGATTGAGGGTGTCGAATCTTTCCAGGTTCTCTTCGGTACCGACGGCGTTGCGCCAAACCTCATTCCAGGCGTGGGCGCCGTGCAGGACACTGTCCCAGAACGTTGGCTGCGTGCAGATGAGTTGACGGTCGCGGGCAATTTCCCCGCCACCCGCGAGAACTGGCGTCGCGTTCGGGCGGTGCGGGTTGGTATGGTGATGCGCGGACCCGTGGGGTCTGCCCAACAGGTTGCCGCGACCACCTTTCAGCCTCTGGGTAGCCTGTATGTAGCCGCAGCCGATACAGGCTCGGCTTTATCCGTCGTAGCCGACGGCCGCCTGCGGCTGCAAACTGTTTTTACCGTGCATCTCCGCAACGATCTGACGCTCCGCCGATGAAATACTTTCCATCACCCCGCCATTCGCCTGCCCGCCTGGACGGGAACCGCGGCTTTTCACTGATCACCACGCTGATACTGCTGGTGGTAGTCACCTTGCTGGGCATTGGCGCGAGCCAGATGGTGTTGCTGTCGGAACGATCCACCCGTTTTGACCGCGACCAGCAAATCGCCTTTCAGGCCGCAGAAGCGGCGCTGATCGATGCCGAGTTTGATATCCGCGGACCCAATCCATCAATCAACCAGCGCGTGGCCATGTTCACAGGTACGCCGGACGACAAAGTCAATTTTGTGCTCGGCTGCGGCACTGGCACCT
>JBKJZS010000656.1:0-3129 GCA_046714915.1 Polaromonas sp.
GTTCTTGACTTCCCCCCAGCGGCGGATCTCGTCGCCGATGAGGGGCCGCTCGATCTTGATCACGTCGGCGCCGAAGTCCGCGAGGAACATCGAACACTTCGGCGCCGCAAGGATATTGGAGATGGCCACGACGCTGACTCCTTCGAGCGCCAGCGGACCCGGCTGGGGGGAGTTGATCACCGTGCGAATCTTGGCAGTTGGGGGTTTCAGGTTTTTATTTGTACGTATGTTCGTATAAAATGCGGCTATCTGTAACCCGGCAATTACCCTATGCGAACACCACAGCATCGACCCACCGACCCGTCCCCCGCGCCTGCTGTCACCCGTGTCTTCGACGGCGGGCGCCAGCCCCTGTACGTATCGCTGGCCCGCGCTCTGATGCAGGACATCGACAGCGGCCGGTACGCGGTGGGCAGCCTGTTGCCGACGGAGGATGGACTCGCCGAGCGCCATGGCGTGAGCCGCCACACCGTGCGCCAGGCGCTGCGCGAGCTCAAGGAGGAAGGCGTGATCTGGTCGCGCCCCGGCATCGGCACCAAGGTGCGGGCCCGCTCCGAAACAGTGCCATTTTTCAGCGGCATCAACACCGTCTCCGACCTGCTGCAGTTCGTCGACGCCACCGAGATGCACGTGATCGCGCGCAGCGAGGTGATCGCCGGCGCCGAGCTGGCTGAGCAGCTCCATTGCAAGCCGGGCCAGGCCTGGTGCGAGATCTCCATCCTGCGCAAGATAACGCAGCACAAGCTGCCCCTGAGCTACCTGCAGGTTTACCTGCGCCCGGAGCACGTCGATGCGGTCGGCAACCGCAAGCTGCTCAACTGCCCGATTTATACGCTGGTGGAAGCGCGCTACGGCGTGCGAATCGTCGAGGTCTTGCAGGAAATCACGGCTGCCAACCTCACCCGCGAAATGGCGCGCGGCCTGAAGGCGCAGGAGGGCCAGGCCGCGATGCGGATCACGCGCTACTACCTGGACCGCAACGGCGCGGTGGTCGAAGTCGGAATCGGGCATTATCCTAGCGGCCGGTACACGCAGCTTTCCCGGTTTCGCAAACACAACACCGAAGGCGCCGATAGCAGCCAATAAACAGCTGCGCCGCTCGATGCTGATGGCGCCGGGCGCCCTGTCGAATCGCGCCACGGCGGGCCACCCGCGGCCCAAATCCTGCATCGAACCCCGGGAGCACACCCATGCACCAACGCCCTACCCGCCTGCAGCTCAGCGAACTCGCCGTACCGGCGACCAACCCCCGCTTCTTCGCCAAGGCCGCGGCCTCGGAAGCGGACACCCTGTTTCTGGACCTGGAGGATGCGGTCGCGCCGACACAGAAGGAGCAGGCGCGCGCACAGGCGATCGAGGCCCTGAGACAGGTCGACTGAGGCACGAAGACGGTCGCTGTGCGGGTCAATGGCCTGGACACGCCCTGGGCCCTGCAGGACATCGTCGAGGTTGCGACACACGCGCCACGGCTGGACCTGGTGCTGCTGCCCAAGGGCGGCTCAGCCCAGCGGCCAGGGCAATCGCGGCAATTTGCGCGTCTTCTGTAGAGATGGGCTGCCCCTGCTGGATGCGGGCCACCACGAGGACGGCATAGTTTTTTGCGGTGGCGGCATCAAATTCAAGGCAGTGCCCGGCGAAGTCCTGCTCAAACATTTGCTCGGCGGCCACAGCGCGGGGGCGGGGCTCGCAATGACGGGAATGGGGGTCATGCTGAAGCGCTGATGAATGGATTCTGGATAAGGAGCCCGTCGATAAGCATTCCACTTTGCACATCTTCAGAAAGCAGTACCTCGGCGCCGGATATGAGCGCGGCGGCAACAATATTGGCTTCATACAACGACAACTGAAAGCGCTTGGCGACCTCGACTGCCTTTTCATGTGACGCTAGAGTCAAGGGCAGCACATCGCAAGCAGCCTTCACCGCCAGCAGCAAGGCGTCAACCTCTGCCCACGGCATCTTGAGCTTAAGCCGGCAAACCGACGCGACTTCATTGAGCAGCTGCACACTGATCACACCTCCCGCAGCCAGTATTGCTTCTGCTTGGTCAGCCTTGGCGATGTCACCGGACAAAAGATACAAAACGATATTGCTGTCGAGAAAGGGCTTGCTCACTGCGTGTCGTCCCGTTCATTGGCTTGCAGGCGATCGAAATGAAAATCAGCCGGCAAACGTCCGCGAAACTGGTGCAAGCGCGCAAGCAGCTCTTTCACAGCCGGCTTCTTGCTGACCTCAAAGGCCCTGGCACCGACAAGGTGAAGATCGATTTCTTGGACAGCGCACTTAATCTTTGTAAAGAAATCACATGCACACATTTAAATGTAGGGATTGACTTCTTTCAAAAAATGTGATGCTCGTCGCTCCAATGCCGAGACTCGTCAGTCTTGCGCATGAGCGCCGGATCGGCTCCGCTCCGCAGGCGCTGGAGGGTGTCAATTGATGACGCTGCCGGTCAAAGGGTCAGCCTCGTCGGTCAAACATAAGCAGCCTCGAAGACCTGGTCGTTCTGGCGCAGGTGCACCGTTCGGGCTGAGCCTGTCGAAGGGCTTCGACAGGCTCAGGGCGAACGGTAGTAAGTTGCCTGTCATGATTTATGGAAGTATCAATAAGCCGGGTGTTTCGGATGCTGCTTGTCAGCGACCGGGCTGGCCAGCACCTTGTCGATGCGTTTGCCGTCGAGGTCCAGCACTTCGAAGCGCCAGCCAGCGCAATTGATATGTTCGCCGGCGGCAGGCAGGCGGCCGGAGACGCTTTGCAGCAAGCCGGCCACGGTGTTGTAGCGGCCACGTTCTTCTGCCGGTAACTGCTTGATGTCGAGCCGGACCTTGAGTTCGGAGACCGGCATCACACCGTCGATCAGCCAGCTGCCGTCTGCCCGCCGCGTCGCCCAAGCGTCCACCTGAGCGCCCGGTTGCAGTTCGCCAGTGATGGCCTCCAGCATGTCCATGGGCGTCATGAGTCCCTGCACCACGCCGTATTCATCGACAACCAGCAGGATGCGGGTGGAACGGGCGCGAAACTGCTCCAGCAACTCCATGCCGGTCAGGGTTTCTGGCACGAACACGGCCGGAACGGCATACGGACCGATGCGGTCTGCCACCGTGGGGATGGAGTCTGAAACATTGCCCGGC
>JBKJZS010000657.1:0-1486 GCA_046714915.1 Polaromonas sp.
CGCAGGGCTTTCGCAAAGACGAAATCCAGGGCGACGGCACCTCGGGCCTGTACCGCCTGCAAAGCCGCGACATCGTCATCAATTCCGACAAGGTGCGCGTCGAAGTGCGCGACCGCTTCCGCCCCGAAATCATCATCAGCACCCGGACGATGACGCGCTACCTCGACTATCAAATTGACCACGCGCTTGGAACGCTGTTTTTCCGCGAGCCGGTCACCTCGCGTGACGCGGCTTTCAACCCGCAATTTATCGTCGTCGAGTACGAGTCCGGCAGCCAGTCCGATGCCAAACTGACCTACGGTGGACGCGTCTCCATGAAGATTGGCAACAATGCGGCCGGCACGGCTGGCCAGACAAGCGAAGTCGGCCTGACCCGCATTCATGAAGGCAACGTCGGTCGTGAAGCCACGCTGACGGCGGCTGACGCCACCTTGCGCCTCGGCGACAACACCAAGCTGCGCATCGAGGCCGCGACCAGCGAGCGCATCGCATTGATCGGCCCCGAATCCGGTCAGGCTTTTGTTGCCGAAGTAACGCACGTCGGCACCGACCTGGCTGCTAGAGCCTACGTTCGCGAGCAAGACGCCGGTTTTGGCCTTGGCCAGCAAGCGGGCTCGGAAGTGGGCACGCGCAAAATCGGCGCTGATGCCCGCTACAAACTGAGCGACAGCACGCAGCTGCAAGGCGAAGCCTACCGCCAGCAAAACCAGACCACCAACGCCCAGCGCGATGTCGTCGAGCTCAAAAGCAACTGGTACAACGACGGCTTGTCGCTTAGCGGCGGCGGACGCATCGCCACCGAAGCCGATGGCCGGGGTCGCGAAGCCACGGTGCGCCAGATTCTGGGCGGTGTGGGCTATGAGCTGCTCGACAAGCGCCTGACACTGCGCGCCAACGCCGAGCTGGATGTCGGCGGAAGCGACAACGGCGTGGCACCTGCAATCGGCACCACCGGAACCACAGGAACCATTGGAACGACAGGAACCGCAGGCGCGGCAGGCAGCACCACCTTCCCGAACCGGCTGATTCTGGGAGTCGACTACAAGCTCACTTCCACTGTCGCCGTGTTTGCCCAGCAAGAGCTGGCACGCGGCGACGCGCTGAAAGCCGACACCACCCGCATTGGCCTGCGCATGCAGCCGTGGACCGGCGCAGAAGTACTCAGCTCGCTTGGCAACCAAAGCAGCCTCGACGGCAACCGCATTTACGGCAACATGGGCCTGGTGCAAAAGTGGAAAATCACCGACGAATGGGCGGCCGACTTCGGTGTGGACCGTTCGCAAACCTTCAGCGGTAGCTCGCCAACCGGCTTCCAGGCCGGGCAGGCACCGGCCTCAGGCACGGCAAACAGCTTTGGCGGTAGCGGCTCCAGCCTAGTCAGCACCACGCCCGGCGTAACCAGCACCAGCCTGGTCACCGGCGACTACACCGCACTGTTTGCCGGCGGTGCCTACCGCCACAACGACTGGAGCGGCAACGGCCGCAT
>JBKJZS010000658.1:0-1165 GCA_046714915.1 Polaromonas sp.
CGGCCGGAGATCATCCGCCTGTCCCGCGTGATTGAAAAGCTGGATCAACACTGCGAGCACGTGCTGGTTCACACGGGTCAAAATTATGACTACGAACTGAACGAGGTGTTTTTCAGTGATCTGGCCATTCGCAAGCCCGATGCTTTCCTGGAGGCTGCGGGCGCTTCGGCTGCGGAAACTATAGGTCAAGTCATCATCGCCGCCGACAAGGTGATGGAGCAGTACCAGCCCGAAGCCCTGCTTTTGCTGGGAGACACCAACAGCTGCCTTGCCGCCATTGCCGCCAAGCGCCGAAAAAATCCCATTTTTCATATGGAGGCAGGGAATCGATGCTTTGACTTTCGGGTGCCGGAAGAGATCAACCGGCGCATAGTGGACCATACCTCGGACATCAATCTCACCTACAGCGATATTGCACGGGAGTACTTGCTGCGCGAGGGTTTGCCACCAGACCAGGTGATCAAGACGGGCAGCCCGATGCGTGAAGTCATTGAGCACTATCGGGCTGGGATAGAGAGTTCCGATGTGCTGACTCGTCTCGGCTTGACCGAGCAGCGGTATTTTGTGGTGAGCTCCCACCGGGAGGAAAACGTGGACTCCCCGACCAATCTGCAACGGCTTTTCGACGTGATGAATGCGCTGGCGCAGCAGTATGGCGAACCGGTCATTGTTTCTACCCATCCACGTACGCGCAAACGGATGGAAGCACTGGGGCTTGGCGCTCATCCTTTGGTGCAGTTTCACAAGCCCTTTGGCTTCCTCGATTACGTCCGGCTCCAGACCGGCGCGCGCGCGGTATTGTCAGACAGCGGCACGATCACGGAGGAGTCGTCTATTCTCAACTTTCCGGCGCTGAACCTGCGCGAGGTTCAGGAGCGACCTGAAGGCTTTGAAGAAGCCGCGGTGATGCTTGTTGGTCTGGATGTCAACCGGGTGCTGCAGGGGCTGGAGGTATTGGAAAGCCAACCCCGAGGAGCAGAGCGCTCATTGCGAATGGTGAGTGACTATGAGCCAGCCAACGTTTCAGACAAAGTGTTGCGAATTATTCTGAGCTATACCGATTTTGTGAACAGGAAGGTCTGGCATAAAGCGTGATGTCTCGCAATAGGCTGGTGAATGGGGCGGACATGATTCTTGTGACGGGGGCTACGGGCTTTGTTGGCCG
>JBKJZS010000659.1:0-1694 GCA_046714915.1 Polaromonas sp.
AATCAAGATTGGCATCATGCCGGGTCACATCCACCGCAAGGGCCGTATTGGTGTCGTTAGCCGCTCTGGCACGTTGACCTATGAAGCCGTGGCGCAATTGACGGAAATCGGTCTGGGCCAGTCCAGCGCGGTTGGTATCGGTGGTGACCCGATCAATGGCCTGAAGCACATCGACGTGATGCGCGCCTTCAACGACGATCCCGATACGGATGCGGTCATCATGATTGGCGAAATCGGCGGACCCGACGAAGCCGAAGCGGCCCAGTGGTGCAAAGTCAACATGAAAAAACCCATCGTTGGCTTTATCGCCGGCGTGACAGCACCGGCCGGCAAACGCATGGGCCATGCCGGGGCACTGATTTCCGGCGGTGCCGACACGGCTGACGCCAAGCTGGCGATCATGGAAGAATGCGGCTTCACCGTGACGCGCAATCCATCTGAAATGGCGAAATTGCTCAAAGCGCTGCTTTAAGTTCCGGAAAATTGAGGCCGGTCAACTGCCGGGCAGATGATCTTCGCTGACAATCGGTCTTTTTTATTTCCCTGATAGGTTTCCATGGAAGAGTTCATGACGGCCAGTTTCTGGCTTGCGGTGGGTCAGATCATCATGATCGACATTCTGCTGGGTGGCGACAACGCGGTAGTCATTGCCTTGGCTTGCCGGAACCTGCCTCCGAAGCAGCGCACCCAGGGCATTATTTACGGCACTTTGGGCGCCATTGTCCTGCGCGTGATCCTGATTGCCTTTGCGCTGGCCTTGCTGGCCGTTCCTTACCTCAAGATCGTCGGTGCCGTCCTGTTGCTGTGGATTGGCGTCAAGTTGTTACAGCCCGAGGATGGCGGTGATCACAACATCAGCTCCAGCGACAAGCTCTGGGGCGCCGTCAAAACCGTGATCATTGCCGACCTGGTGATGAGTGTTGATAACGTTCTTGCCATTGCCGGCGCCGCGCAGGGCGCGGCTCAGCAACACCAGTTGCCACTGGTTATTTTCGGATTGCTGGTCAGTATTCCCATCATCGTTTGGGGCAGTCAGATCGTGCTGAAACTGATGGAGCGTTTTCCGTCGGTAATTACGCTGGGTGCGATGCTCCTGGGCTGGATAGCTGGCCAAATGGCTTACACCGATCCTGCAATCAAGGCGTATCTGCCTTCGCAAGCTTATTGGGGTTATGCGGCCGCTGCCGCCGGCGCATTGCTGGTGCTGGCTGCAGGCAAGTTTCTGCAATATGCCTCCCCGGCGGCACGCGCCGCCGCTGCCGCATCCGAGGTGCTGCCTGCCGCCGTGGCACACGCGCCGGGCCACCTGCAACGGGTACTGCTGGCCGTGGACGGCTCCGAGGGCGCGGCGCGGGCCGTGCGCCATCTGATCGCGCTGCGCCAGGATCTGCGCGCGCCCGGTGACCTGGAGCTGCATCTGATCAATGTGCAGCGCCCGGTGTCCGGAGATGTTTCGACATTCGTGTCGGCCGAGGCGCTCGATGACTACCATCGGGAGCGCAGCGAAAAGGCGATCGCGCCGGCGCGTGCGCTGCTCGAGGCGGCGGGGCTCGCGTACCGGGAACACCGGCATGTCGGGTCTCCCGGACCCACGATCGCCAGGGTGGCGCAGGAGCAGAACTGCGACCTGATCGTCATCGGCACGCGTGGGCTGGGCACCTACACCGGCGCGCTGCTCGGCTCGGTGGCCCAGG
>JBKJZS010000660.1:0-2370 GCA_046714915.1 Polaromonas sp.
TTTGGAAACAAGAGATGGAAACTTCATGGTCGGGTCAGCCTTGGACAGCTTGCGGTTGAGAGAAATTGGGCGATGGAAAATGTCGGCTCAGCGGTCCCAGACCTCGTCGGGCACGGGCAGGCCGGCCAGGTCGTTCGCGGTGAGCGGTCTGTCGGCCGTGATGCCATGGCTTTCTAGCATCATGAGCAGCTGCCTGGTGTGCTGAGCCGCATGCCAGGTCGTGCGCTCCAGCACGTCGTGCAGGGTGCGCTGGCCATAATAGGTCGGCACCTGGTAGTTGAGTTCGCGGTCGGTCTGCTTGCTCCACCAGGCGACGATGCGGTCGCGCACTTGCAAACCCCAGTCGGCGATGTCTGCCGCAGTCCAGTGCGCGGGAGGCACGTCGTTGAATCCCTCGAACTTCAGCTCGATACCTTGCGCGGCTTCCAGGCCCATCTCGGCGACGCGAAAGATATGGAAGGCCGTGCCGCCGGGCGTGCGGTCGCGGTTGCGAAACACCTCGCGCAGCTGTTCTTCGTTCAACTGGCGCGTGTAACGCGCGGCTGAGCTCAGCACCAATTCGATCTTGCTCACCAGTTGCTCCGGCGCCAGGGGGTCCATCAGCTTGGTCTTCAGGTCGAGAAATCTCACGACGTCGTTGAACGACTGGCACAAGGTGTAGCGGCCACTCAGCGCGACGACAGGTACGCTGCGGGCACCGAGCGCGGCCAGTTCGGCCATGCCCGCCGGGTTGTTATGCACGTTGATCGATTCGAAATCGATTCCCTGCTTGGTCAGGAACTCCTTCGTGCGCAGGCACGATGAGCACCCCGGTTGCCAGAACACCTTGATGCGGGCTGGGGAGGCGACGGCTACTTCCATGGTTGATTTCCTTGGATCGATGATTAATTGAGACAGCCACGATTCTGCCGAAACACGGCCGGCGAGAACAGCACTCATTCATGATGCTGCCATCGCGGAAAACGAGGGTGTCGAAGCTATACTGGTCAGCCCGTCCTAAGACATGCACCATGCTGCGGCTTGACCCCACCTCACTCAAGTTGTTCGTCAGCGTGGTTGAAGAGGGAACGATTGCCGGGGCGGCCGAGCGTGAACACATCGCCGCGGCGGCCATCAGCAAACGGCTCAGCGAAATCGAATCGGCCTTGCGCATCCCGCTGCTCATGCGCACCAACAAAGGCGTCGAGCCGACCGCCGCAGGCTTTGCGCTGCTCGCCCTGGCGCGGCGAGCGCTGCACGAGCTTGACCAGATCCCGGTGCAAATGCAAAGCTACACGAGCGGCGTGCGCGGCCTGGTGCGGGTATGCGCGAGCATGTCGGCCATCACGCAGTTCCTCCCGGCCGACATCCAGTCATTCTTGAGCGAGTATCCCGACGTGCAGATGCATCTTGAGGAAAAGGTGAGCAATGCCGTGACAAAGGCGGTCGCTGAAAATTCCGCGGACGTCGGCATTTTTACCGCGACGCCACATGGCCAGCAGCTCGAAACTTTTCGCTACCACTCAGACCGCCTGGTGTTGTGCACACCCAGGGATCATCGGCTGGCCGCCAGGACAGAGATGTCATTCATCGAAGCGCTGGACGAGGACATCGTCGGCATGCACACCGGCAGTGCCATCGGTGTCCAGCTAAGCCGGGCGGCTAGCCTGGCGGAGCGATCTCTGAGCCTGCGCATCCAGGTCACCAGCTTCGATGCTCTGTGCATGATGATCAGTTGCGGACTCGGCGTCGGTGTGCTGCCAGAGGCCGTGGCCCGGCGCAATGCCGCGAGGCTGGATATCCAGCTGGTGACGCTGACCGACGCATGGGCCCATCGCGAGTTCAAGATCTGCGTGCGCTCGTCGGAGTCCCTGCCTGTCGCGGCTCGCCTGCTGGTGAATCATTTGCGGGAAAGCGCCCGCAAGGAAGCATCGCGCTCGGACTGAATTTCGAAATCGTTTAGGGATCAGCTCTCAATGCCTGAAATGCCGAACGCCGGTCAGCACCATGACCATTTCGCGCTCGTTGGCGGCGGCAATCACCTCGTCATCGCGCATGCTGCCACCCGGCTGGATCACGCAGCTCGCGCCCGGATCGACCACCACGTCGAGCCCGTCGCGGAATGGGAAAAACGCGTCACTCGCAACGGCAGAACCCTGCAAGCCCAGCCCCGCGTTGGCGGCCTTGATGGAGGCAATGCGCGCTGAATCAATACGGCTCATCTGGCCTGCCCCAACGCCCAGGGTCATGCCGTCGGCGCAAAACACGATGGCTTTGGACTTGACGTACTTGGCGACTTTCCAGGCGAACTGCATGTCTTGCAACTGGGATGGCGTGGGCTGCTAGTTGCTGACCACTTTCAAGTCGGCCAGTGCAAGCTCATGGTTGTCG
>JBKJZS010000661.1:0-8945 GCA_046714915.1 Polaromonas sp.
TTGACGGACAGACTGATGGTGCTGGGTGTTGTTGATTTCTCATACCGGCCACCAGAATTTAACCTGCCGCAGATAAGCAGTTCATTGTGGGCGCTACGCGCGTCCCGGCTTGTTGGAATAGGCCGCCAATTGTTCCACGATAATGCAGGCCTGCTCACTCCACGGTCGCCTTCGGCGGCACTCATGCTAAAAATCGCAGTCAATTTCCGCCTTGTCGTTGTTTGCCTGGCTGCGGCATCAGTTGGTTTACCGATAGCCATTATTAGTATCTCGAAGCTACTGTTGCTGCTGTTTGCGCTGGGCGCCCTGCTCTGGCTGGGTCGCCGGCCCGCGCCAGCCACGCACTTGACGGCCATGGCCACCCCGATTGCGATTTTGCTCGCCCTGGCCGGCCTGGCTGCAAGCATCACCTGGTCCGACGCGTCCCTGCCGCAGGCCCTGGATGCCTGGGCCAAACACGCCAAACTGCTTGTGATACCGGTGCTGTTGCTGTTGATCCGCAACGAGCGGGACGCCAGACTGGCCTTCCTGTCTTTCATCGGTGTCCAGGTCTTTCTTTTGCTCAGCTCGTGGCTTCTGCTGCTTCAGGTGCCGCTACCCTGGGCAACGTCGCGCATGGCGTTGACAGACTACGCGGTATTTTCCAGCCGCCTGGACCAGCCGATCATGAGCAGTGTGACAGCGGCGCTGTGCTGGCACTTGCGGCACCTGGCACCCGGCCGGTGGGGGGGCCATCTGGCCCTGGCCGTGATAGGGCTCGCGGTGGTCAACGTCTTTTTTGTGATGAACGGCCGGACCGGCCATGTGGTGCTGATCGCGCTGATCTCGCTGGCGATCATGTGGGAGTTGCCAAAATCGTACAGACTGCTGGCTGTCGCGGTGCCCTTTCTGGTCTTGCTGGCCGCGATGCTGGGCTCGTCCAAGGTTCACGACCGGCTAACGGCCGCGGTTCAGGAACTCAATTCGTACACTAAGATCGGCAACATGGCGACCTCCTCGGGAGAACGACTGAACTACTGGTCCCGTTCCATTGAATCGATTGCTGAAAACCCCATCGCCGGATCGGGCGTGGGCAGCTGGAATGCAGAGTACAAACGACTGGACCAGGGCAGAGGACCGGAGCATGCCCAAAGTGTGCGCAACCCCCACCAGGAATACCTGCTGTGGGGTGTCGAGGCCGGTTTTATCGGCATCGCGTTACTGGTAAGCATTCTGGTAGCGGTCTACCGCGATGCGTTGCGCATGAGCGCCCCCCTGGCCAGGGCAACCCAGTCCGTCCTTGCGGCGTTAGCCATCGCCTGCCTGTTCAACTCCAGCCTGTTTGACGCGACCATAGGCGACTTTTTCTGTGTGTCCCTGGGGTTGATCCTCGCCTTCGGTTGGCAAGCCCGAGCACAAACCGCTGCCAACTCCACAGGCAATGGGGCTGCAGGTTGAAGACTGCCGACACTGCTGCCCCCACCGTGACTGCAGCCGCTGCACCGGCATCCATATGGCAACGCCTGCGCCGGATCTGGCCTTATTTCAGCCAGTCCACCAGCGCCTGGGTCATTGCCATTGGTTCAACCGTGGTGGCTTCAGCGACCGAGCCACTGGTGCCCGCCTTACTGCAGCCTTTGCTGGACAAAGGTTTTCGCAAAGGCGGTATCGATATCTGGATGATTCCCGTGACATTGCTGCTGCTGTTCGGCGTTCGGGGGTTTGCGGGTTTTGTCGCGCAGATCGCCTTGGCCAAGGTGACGAACCTGGGCTTGCTGGCGCTGCGTAAGGCGATGTTCAACAAGCTGCTGACGGCGCGGCTGGACTTATTTTCCAGCCAGTCGGCGAGCGCGCTGGCCAATACCGTGGTGTACGAAGTGCAAAACGGCTCGTTCATGCTGGTCAATTCGGTGATGGGACTGACGCGCGACACCCTGACCCTGCTGGCTTTGTCCAGCTACCTGCTCTACCTGAACTGGAAACTGACGCTGATCGTCACGCTGCTGATTCCGGCCATTGCCTGGGTGATGCGCGTACTCTCCAGCCGCCTGTACCGGTTGACCAAGGCCAGCCAGGCGGCTACCGATTCTCTGGCTTATGTCGTCGAAGAAAACGTGTTGGCGCACCGCGACATCCGCCTGCATGCGGCGCAAGCCGAGCAAGCGCAGCGGTTTTCTCAGTTGAGCGATGCCTTGCGGCGCCTCTCGATGAAGTCGATCACAGCGTCGGCCGCAATGACACCCACGACACAAATGCTGGCCGCCGTGGCCCTGTCGGCGGTAATTTCAGTCGCTCTGGTGCAAAGCGCCACCGACGGAACCTCGGTCGGCTCGTTCGTGGCATTTGTCACCGCCATGTTGATGCTGGTCGCGCCGATCAAACACCTGTCGGAAGTCGCCAGCCCGATCACCCGAGGCCTGGCTGCGCTGGAGCGTGGCCTGGATCTGATGGAAAACACACCCGAAGAGCCGGGCGGTAATTTTTCCAAACCCAGAGCGGAAGGGGAAATCCGTTTCATCAATACCCATGTGGCGTACACCGAAGACGCTGCGCCAGCCGTTAACTCGTTGACCCTGACTATCACACCCGGAGAAACCGTGGCACTGGTGGGCGCTTCGGGCGCCGGCAAGACCACGCTGGTGAACTTGCTACCGCGCTTTATTGAGCCGACGTCAGGAAAAATTGAGCTCGATGGGCATGAACTGCGCGAGTGGCAGATTGACGCCCTGCGTCACCAATTTGCACTGGTCAGCCAGCATGTGGTGATGCTCAACGATACCGTGGCTGCCAATGTGGCGCTGGGTATGGCTATGGACCGGGACAAGGTGCTGTCGTGTTTGAAGGCCGCCAACCTGGAACGTTTTGTCGCCGACCTGCCGCGCGGCATGGACACCCTGGTGGGCCACAATGCGACGCAGCTGTCCGGCGGCCAACGCCAGCGCGTGGCCATTGCCCGGGCCTTGTACAAAGACGCGCCGGTGTTGATCCTGGACGAAGCGACCTCTGCGCTGGACACAGAATCCGAACGTGCGGTGCAGGAAGCGCTGCAGCGGCTGATGCGCAACCGGACCACACTGGTTATTGCCCACCGCTTGTCCACCGTTCAGCACGCGAGCCGGATTGTGGTGATGGATGCCGGGCGCATTGTCGAAACCGGCACTCACACCGAGCTGATCGAACGCGACGGCCCCTATTCACGTTTGTACAAGCTTGGTTTGTACGACTCCGATTTATCGCAAACCGCCCCAGTCGCGCACTTCCCATGACGATTTCCATCAGTGGCTTTACCTTTATCCGTAACGGCGTTGAGCTGGGCTTTCCGTTTGAAGCGTCAATTCGCTCCCTGCTTCCGTTGGTGGACGAGTTTGTCGTAGCAGTGGGCCGCGGCAGTGACGACACGCTGGCACGCGTGCTGGCCATCGGGGACCCGAAAATCCGCGTCTTAGAGACCATCTGGAACGAACGCATGGCAGATCGCGGTTTTGTCTATGCCCAGCAGAAAATGATTGCGCAATACGCCTGCACCGGTGACTGGGCGTTTTACCTGGAGGGCGACGAGGTGGTCCACGAGGGCGAACTGGCCGCGATCCGCGCCAGCGTCGATCGCCACCATGACAACCCTGAGGTGGAAGCGCTGGTTTTCGACTACCACCACTTTTATGGCTCGGCGCAGTGGGTGTCGGTCAGCCCCGGCTGGTACCGCCGCGAATGCCGGCTGATCAGAAACACCTTGCGCTCTTATGCGCCAGACGGCCAGTACTGGCTTGTGACCACACAGCACAAGCGGCCGCGTAGTCCGCGGGCGGCGCTGGCCAATGCCCACATTTTTCACTATGGCTGGATTCGCCGCAACGAAGACATGCAAAAAAAACTCGACCAGGTCAGCAAGTACTGGGCGACCGCGGCCATGCAGATTCAGTACAGTCAATTTGATGCGCGGGCACTCCGGCCTTTCGCCGGAACACATCCCCAAGCAGTGCAGCAATGGCTGGAAACAGGCGCCGAACAGGAACTGCGAATCGACCCGGCTTACAAGCCCACACCGAAAGAAAACAAATACCATTTCATGTGGAAAATCGAGCAGTTGACCGGCCTGGACTTCAGTCGCAAGCACTTTAAGCTGGTCGCCTGAATCGGCTAATCAGGCAGAACAGTTCAGTGACTTCCTGACGTCAGCGACGAAAAATAAATCGCCTCTTGCTGACGCGCAATTTCCGGCCACTGATGCTGGCTGGCAAAAACCCGCGCTTGTGCACCCAATTGCTGTCGCAGTGCGGCGTCACTGACAATTTGCGAGAGCGCGCGCGCCAGCAGCTGGGCGTTGCGAGGCTCATCAAGAATCAGCGCATTGAGGCCATGGGTCAGCAAGCCCGAAATGCCGCAATAAGCCGCCCTGCTCACCACCACTGGCAAACCGTGCGCCATAGCCTCCAGAACCACCATGGCAAAAGTATCTTCCAGCGTAGGATGCGCCATACAGTCTGCCGCCCGGTAGGCAGGTGTTACGTCTTGCAGCGCACCCAGAAAAAACACGCGTGCACCCAGTCCCTCGGCATCTGCCTGCCGGGCATAGACTGGTATCTGTGCAGGATTGCCCACCACTGCCAGCACCACGTCGGTGGGCAAGGCCCGGAGGGCCTGGAGCAGCGTCTCCAGCCCTTTTTTTCGGTAATCATTGGCGACAAACAGCAGACAGCAACCGGCTGGCGGCAAGCCCAGCTGCAATCTGGCGACCCGTTTTTCCGCGTCGCTGGTCGAAGCATCGGGCAAGGTCACACCGGGGGTAATGACACAGGTTGCCGCAGAGGGGGAGCCGGGATAGGTGGCTGCCATCGTCTCGCGCAAGCTGGCTGAGGTCACTACCACCCGGCGTGTGATTTGGGCTCTGAAACGCATTCGCTCCAGCCACAGGTAGGTCAGCAAGCGCGGGCTGCACAGTACCTTGCCCCAGCGCAGCAGGCGTTTGAGGCCCGTGCGACCGTGAAAGAGGTTGTACTTCACCGGCAATACATGCACGGTCTGCACCCGCCCATGCCAGGTGTTTTCATGAGAATGAACGATGTCAAAGCCTGTGCGCGTCGCCCACCAGGTGGCCAGGGCAAACCAGAGCTGATTGAGCCAGCGCGGTTTGCGCAGCGGCATGCTCACCTTGTGGTAGGTCACGCCGGGTGCGTCATGGTTAATCTGCTGCGCAAAAACATGAATCTCATGACGCAGCGAAAGCTGCTCGACCAGCGCGATGGAATAACGTTCTGCCCCGCCGCCCGTGGCCTCAAAGACGCGGTTTAAAACCGCAATACGCAGCCTGCGCTGGGCGGCAGACGGCGCGGGCTGGGGCAGGCTCATGCACGAGTCCGGTCTTCGTAATCCGTCACAACCTTGAGCCAGAAAACAGGCAAGCTTGTAGAACGCACGACCGGAACCCGTGGCAACTCAAGCAAATCGCCTTGGACGGCACTGCGACCGCGGCGTGTTGTGGTGACGGTTTGAAAACCCGCTTGCCGCGCCATCGCGACATGCTGATCGGCATATTCTCCATAGGGATAACAAAAATGGTTTACCGGCGTGGCCAGCAGGCTTTCCAGCGCGGCCTTGCACTGAATCATTTCAGCGAGTGCGGTTGACGCATCGCTTTGCAGCAAACGTACATGGTTCTGCGTATGCGAGCCCACTTCCTGGCCGCCGTTTACCCACAAGCGCAAATCAGTGGCGCTCATCAGCGGCACTTGCGCAATGCCGATTTCTCGGTCCCACTCGTTGGTCTTGCCCAGCAGGTTGCTAACCACATAACAGGTCGAGGAAAACCCGTAGCGCTGCAGCACCGGCAGGGCGTGGGTGAGGTTGTTGAGGTAGCCGTCATCGAAAGTGATGCCCACCACCTTGCCGCTTCGTTGGCCCTGAAGATAAGGCAGCAGTGCACTCATGGACAGGCCCTGATAGCCGAGCAGCTTGAGCAAGGCCATCTGCCGGGCAAACGCCTGGGGGGCGACATACAGGCCGCGAAACGGCGCGCCTTTGTCCGGCGCTTCGCTGATCTGGTGATAGACCAGAATCGGGATTGATCGGGGATGGTTGGCTACGGTATCGGACATGGGGAACGCTCTCGGCGCATCAAAGCAGGACAATATCGTACTGTTCCTGTGCCATGGCCGCTTCTGACTGCAGCAAAATCGGCTTACCGATGAAGTCGCTCAAGCCGGCCAAATGGTGGCTTTCTTCATCGAGAAACAGCTCGATCACCTTGGGTGAAGCAATGACCCTGAATTCCCTGGGATTGAACTGACGCGCCTCGCGAAGGATCTCGCGCAGGATGTCGTAGCTGACGCTGCGCGCGGTTTTGACCACCCCTTTGCCGCTGCAGGCGCTGCAGGGCTCGCACAATTGGTGCGCCAGCGATTCGCGGGTGCGCTTGCGGGTCATCTCCAGCAGCCCCAGCGCCGAGAAACCGTTGACGCTGGTTTTGATGCGGTCGCGGGCCAGTTGCTTCTGGAATTCAGCCAGTACCGCATCACGATGACCGTCACGCAGCATGTCGATGAAGTCGACAATGACCATCCCGCCCAGGTTGCGCAGGCGCAGTTGCCTTGCAATCGCCTGGGAGGCTTCCAGATTTGTCTTGAAAATGGTGTCGTCAAAGTTGCGCGCACCGACAAACCCACCGGTGTTCACGTCCACCGTGGTCAGCGCTTCGGTCTGGTCGATGATCAGGTAGCCACCCGACTTCAGGTCCACCCGGCGACCCAGCGCCTTGGCAATTTCCTCGTCGATATTGAACAGGTCGAAAATCGGCCGCTCGCCGCTGTGCAACTGCAGCCTTTGCAGCGTGGCGGGCATGAACTCGGTGGCAAATGTTTTGAGCTGGTCGAACTGCTCGCGCGAGTCGATGCGGATGCTTTGTGTGCTCTCCACCACCAGGTCGCGCAGCACGCGCTGCAGCAGGCTCAAATCCTGGTGCAGAACCGAGGTCGGCGGCAGGCGCAGCGCAGCGTCCTTGATGCGCGCCCAGGTCTTGCGCAGATAGGCAATGTCTTCGCCCAGCTCCGCGTCGGTGGCGTCCTCGCCATTGGTCCGTAAAATAAAACCGCCGCCCATGTCGGACGCCAGGGCCTGCAGGCGCTGGCGCATTTCCTCCCGCTGCGCGGCGGGGATTTTTTGCGACACGCCAATGTGGTTGTCCTGCGGCAGAAAAACCAGCAAACGGCCGGCGATGCTGACCTGTGCGGTGAGTCTGGCCCCTTTGGTGCCGATCGGGTCCTTGAGCACCTGCACCATGAGAGCCTGCCCCTCGAACAGCTGCTTTTCAATCGGCTTGGGCAGCGGCACCGCTACAGAAGTACCACCCTGGCCTGGCTGGGCGGCACCGTCGGAGTCGGCATGGCGGCTGTTGATGCTGCTCATCAAATCTGCCACATGCAAAAACGCGGCGCGATCCAGCCCGATATCGATAAAGGCCGACTGCATGCCCGGCAGCACCCTGACCACCTTGCCGAGATAAACATTTCCCACGAGGCCGCGTTCCAGCGTGCGTTCGACGTGCAACTCCTGCACGGCACCGTGCTCGACCACGGCCACGCGGGTTTCCTGCGGAGACCAGTTGATCAGGATGTCTTGGTGCATGGTTTTTCGTGTCGCAAAATTATATTTTCAGGCCGGCGGCTATCAGCAGCAGCGCCGTTTCATGCAGGGGCAAACCCATGATGCCCGAATAACTCCCGCTGATATGCGAGACATGCATCGCCACCCTGCCCTGGATGGCGTAAGCGCCGGCCTTGCCCATCGGTTCTCCGGACGCCACGTAAGTCCGGATCTGCGCCCGGCTCATGGGCGCAAAGGTGACCCGTGACACGCTCACAGCCTGCACCCGCTGGCGCCCGTTTTGAACCGCCACGCAGGTCAACACCCGGTGGGTACGGCCCGCTAACTCACCCAGCATGCGCAACGCATCGGTGGCATCGTCAGGTTTGCCATAAATGTGGCGTCCCATCGCGACGGTGGTGTCTGAACACAGAATCGGTGCAGGCGGCAAGCCTCGCCGCTTCAAGCGTGCCACTGCGGCGTCCAGCTTGAGCTGCGTGACACGTTTGACGTAAGCGGCTGGCGCTTCGCGGGAATGCACGGCTTCCAGCGCCTCGCCGTCTTCGCCGTCGTCTGGCAACAGCAATCGACAAGGCACACCCAGCTGCTCGAGCAGTTGGCGGCGGCGCGGGCTTTGCGAAGCGAGGTAAATAAAGTCAGTCATAGCGGAAAATCGATTTAGCCAGACTGTCATCCCGGCCCACGAGCCGGGATCCATCGCTGCGCTCCAGTGGCGCTACTTCTTGCGAAGCATGGATCCCCGGATCCAGTCCGGGATGACACTGTCGCGAATTTGGAAAAAACCATGGTACGTGCAGCGACGAGCGTGGGGGCCATCATTCCCTGTGGTAGGGATGGTTGACCGTGATGCTCCAGGCCCGGTAGAGCTGCTCGATCAGGAGAACACGCACCATGGCGTGTGGCAGGGTCAGGTCGGACAGGCGCAGGCGCTCATGGGCGGCCTGTTTGAAGCCGGGGTCGAGCCCATCCGGCCCACCAATGACGATGACAACATCATCACCTTCGAGTTGCCAGCCTTTGAGCTTGCCGGACAGCGCCACGGTGGTCATGGCCGTACCCCGCTCGTCCAGCGCAACAATGTGGGTGCCCCTGGGCAGTACGGCTTCGATGCGCAGGCGTTCAGCCGCGAGCAGGTTGTCGAGTGTTTTGGAGGCACGCGGCTCGGTCTTGACCGCCTTGAGTTCCACCTTCAGCTCGGGCGGAAACCGTTTGGCGTAGTCGTCGTAAGCGTTTTGCGCCCAGTCGGGCACCTTCAGGCCGACGGCTACGATCGTCAGCCTCATTTGCTCCGGGGAGCGGGTTTCCTGGCAGCCGGCTTCTTCGCTGCAGTCTTGGCCGCGGTCTTGGCGGCGGCTTTCTTCGCCGGGGCC
>JBKJZS010000662.1:0-13033 GCA_046714915.1 Polaromonas sp.
CCGGTGAACAGGTTGCTGTAGATGATGTCGTCGGAACTGCCCTCGACGATGGCCTGCTTGTAGGCATCGGATGCGCGTGCTTCTTCAGTCGCGATGAAGGCCGAGCCGATGTACGCAAAGTCAGCGCCCATCGCCTGCGCCGCCAGCACCGCGCCGCCCGTGGCGATCGCACCCGACAGCGCCACCGGGCCATCGAACCACTGGCGGATTTCCTGAATCAGCGCAAACGGGCTCTTGACCCCGGCATGGCCGCCGGCGCCGGCCGCCACGGCGATCAGGCCGTCGGCGCCCTTCTCTATCGCCTTGTGGGCAAACTTGTTGTTGATGATGTCGTGCAGCACCACGCCGCCGTAGCTGTGCGCCGCCGCGTTGATGTCTTCGCGCGCGCCCAGGCTGGTGATGCAGATGGGCACCTTGTACTTCACGCACAGCGCCATGTCGTGCTCCAGCCGGTCGTTGGACTTGTGCACGATCTGGTTGATGGCAAACGGCGCGGCGGGCTTGTCAGGATTCGCTTTGTTATACGCCGCCAAGGTCTCGGTGATCTCGGCCAGCCAGTCTTCGAGCTGCGCGGCGGGGCGTGCGTTGAGCGCCGGCATGGCACCCACCACACCGGCCTTGCATTGCTCGATCACCAGCTTGGGGTTGCTGATGATGAACAGCGGCGAGCCGATGATGGGCAGCGGCAGATTGTCGAGCGGAGCAGGCAGTCTGGACATGGTGTACTTCGTTGGTTATTTGAGGGGTTGGCATCCCGGATCAAGCCCGCAATGACACGTTTAGAACGCTTCCAGCGCCAGCGCGGTCACGCTGTCTGCACCTTCGACGATGCTGTCACGCATGCCGGGTACCTTGCTCAGCAAATGGTCGGCGTAGAAAACCGCCGTGGTGATCTTGGCTTGCATGAAGGCCGCATCATTGCCTTTGAACAGCTCTTCTTCAGCCACCAACAGCGAACGCGCCATTTGCCAGCCGGCCACCACATTGCCGGCCAGCATCAGGTAGGGCACGCTGCCGGCAAACACGGCGTTCGGCGAGGCCTTGGTGTTGCCGGCAACAAAATTCACCACATCGACAAACGCTTCGCGCGCCGCTTTCAAGCGTTTGGCCACGGCCTTGGCGGCGGCCCCGCCCTGCTTGAGCAACTGTGCTTCCGTGGCTTCGATCTGCTGGGCAATGCCCTTGGCGGTCTGGCCGCCATCACGCGCGGTTTTGCGGCCGACCAGGTCGTTGGCCTGGATCGCGGTCGTGCCTTCGTAAATCGTCAAAATCTTCGCATCGCGGTAGTACTGCGCCGCGCCGGTTTCTTCGATGAAACCCATGCCGCCATGCACCTGCACACCCAGCGAGGTGACTTCCAGGCTCATCTCGGTGCTGTAGCCCTTGACCAGCGGCACCATGTATTCGTAGAAAGACTGGTTCTGCTTGCGCACCTCGACATCCGGGTGGTGGTGCGAGGCGTCATAGGCCGCCGCCGCCACCGAGGCCATGGCGCGGCAGCCTTCGGTGTAGGCGCGCATCGTCATCAGCATGCGCTTGACGTCGGGGTGGTGAATGATGGGCGCGCTCGCCTTGATCGAGCCATCGACCGGGCGGCTTTGCACGCGGTCTTTGGCGAAGCTCACGGCCTTCTGGTAGGCGCGCTCGGCAATCGCAATGCCCTGCATGCCGACGGCGTAACGCGCCGAGTTCATCATGATGAACATGTACTCGAGGCCGCGGTTTTCCTGGCCGACGATGTAGCCCACAGCACCGCCGTGGTCACCGAACTGCAGCACCGCGGTCGGCGAGGCCTTGATACCCAGTTTGTGCTCGATGCTGACGCAATGCACGTCGTTGCGGGCCCCGATCGAGCCTTCCTTACCCACCATGAACTTGGGCACCACAAACAGGCTGATACCCTTGACGCCTTCGGGCGCACCGGAGACACGCGCCAGCACGAGGTGCACGATGTTCTCGGCCATGTCGTGTTCACCATAGGTGATGAAGATTTTGGTGCCGAAGACCTTGTAGGTGCCATCGGGCTGCGGCTCGGCGCGGCTGCGCACCATCGCCAGGTCGGAGCCGGCTTGCGGCTCGGTCAGGTTCATCGTGCCGGTCCATTGGCCGCTGACCAGTTTCTCCAGATAAGTGGCCTTGAGTTCGTCGGAGCCGGCCGTCAGCAAAGCTTCAATCGCGCCGTCCGACAGCAGCGGGCACAGCGCAAAACTCATGTTGGCCGAGTTCAGCATTTCGCCGCAGGACGCGCCTATGGTTTTGGGCAGACCCTGGCCGCCAAATTCCAGTGGATGCTGCAGGCCCTGCCAGCCGCCCTCGGCATATTGCTTGTAGGCTTCCTTGAAACCGGGCGTCGTGGTGACCACGCCGTCTTTCCAGCTCGACGGGTTGATGTCGCCATCGCGGTTCAGCGGCGCCAACACACCTTCGTTGAACTTGGCACATTCTTCGAGCACCGCTTGCGCGGTGTCGAAGCCGGCTTCTTCAAAGCCCGGAATCTGCGCCACCGCATCGATGTTGGCCAGATGCTTGATGTCGAACAGCATGTCCTTGAGGGGGGCTTTGTAGCTCATGTCTTGTCTCCAGTGTGTTGTCATCCCGGACTTGATCCGGGATCCATGGTGGCGCGCCAACGTCGCTTGCAATGCTGAAACCCCGGATCTGATCCGGGGCCGCAATGACATTCTTTCAGATTTAAAGCGCGGCAACCAGCTCCGGCACTGCCGTGAACAGGTCGGCCTCCAGCCCGTAGTCGGCCACGCTGAAGATCGGTGCTTCAGCGTCCTTGTTGATCGCCACAATGACCTTGCTGTCCTTCATGCCGGCCAGGTGCTGAATGGCACCGCTGATGCCAACCGCGATGTAAAGCTGCGGGGCCACGATCTTGCCGGTCTGGCCCACTTGCCAGTCGTTCGGCGCATACCCGGCGTCCACCGCAGCGCGCGAGGCACCCAGCGCCGCACCCAGCTTGTCGGCCAGCGGCGTTATTACCGCATTGAATTTCTCGGCACTGCCAAGCGCACGGCCACCGCTCACAATGATCTTGGCAGCAGTCAGCTCGGGACGGTCGCTCTTGGCGATTTCGCTGCCAACAAAAGTGGACTTTCCACTGTCGGCAACACCGGTCACCACCTCAAGCACGGCAGAACCGCCGGTAGCGGCGGCCGGGTCAAAGCCGGTGGTACGCACGGTGATGACTTTGGTCGCGTCCAGGCTCTGCACGATGGCAATGGCGTTACCGGCATAGATAGGCCGTTCGAAGGTGTCAACAGCATCGACCTTGGTGATGTCGGAAATCTGTCCGACGTCCAGCGTGGCAGCGACGCGCGGCGCAATATTTTTACCCGACGCAGTCGCGGGAAACAGGATGTGCGAATAGCTGCCGGCCAGCGCCAACACCTGGGCTGCGATGTTTTCAGCGAGGCCGTGTTCAAAATGGGCCGCATCGGCGTGGATCACCTTGGTCACACCGGCGATCTGGCTCGCCGCCTGGGCCGCGGCACCGGCATTCAGGCCGGCCACCAGCACATGCACGTCACCGCCGCATTGGCCAGCCGCCGTCACGGTGTTGAGTGTCGCGGGGCGGATGCTGGTGTTGTTGTGTTCTGCGATTACGAGGGATGTCATGAATGGGCTCCTGTTTTGGCTGTTGTCATCCCGGGCTTGATCCGCGATCCACGGTGGCGCACCAACATGGATTGCGGGGCAGGCCCGCCATGACAGTCATGTTTGTTAAATTACTTTGGCTTCGTTCCTGAGCTTGTCGACCAGGGTGGCCACGTCGGGCACCTTGATGCCGGCGCTGCGTTTGGGTGGCTCGCTGACCTTGAGTGTCTTGATGCGCGGCTTGACATCGACGCCCAGGTCTTCCGGCTTGAAGTTGTCGAGCTGCTTTTTCTTGGCCTTCATGATGTTGGGCAGCGTCACGTATCGCGGCTCGTTGAGGCGCAGGTCGGTGGTAATGATGGCCGGCAGCGTCAAGGAAAGGGTCTCCATGCCGCCATCGACTTCGCGCATGACGATGACCTTGCCGTCGGCCACTTCGACTTTGGAGGCAAAAGTCGCCTGGGGCCAGCCCAGCAAGGCTGCCAGCATCTGACCGGTCTGGTTGCAGTCGTCGTCGATGGCCTGCTTGCCCAGAATCACCAGCTGCGGCTGCTCTTTCTCGACCAGGGCCTTGAGTAGTTTGGCCACGGCCAGCGGCTGCAGCTCTTCAGCGGTTTCCACCAGGATCGCTCGGTCGGCCCCTATGGCCATGGCGGTGCGCAGGGTTTCCTGGCACTGCGCCACGCCGCAGCTGACGGCAATCACCTCGGTCACCACACCCTTTTCCTTCAGCCGCGTGGCCTCCTCGACGGCAATCTCGTCGAAGGGATTCATACTCATTTTGACGTTGGCGATATCCACACCGGTGCCATCAGATTTGACGCGGACCTTGACGTTGTAATCGACAACACGTTTGACGGGTACCAAGACCTTCATTACAGGGCTCCAGAGTTGATTGAATTGACGTTCACGTAAAGCCTTTCATTCTATGCTCCGGCTGCCGGATTCACTGAAAATCGGCGATCTTGAGATCCACGCCCGCCTGGCAAATAAAAAAGAACGACCGTTCTATTTTACTATAAATACCTTGCAGACATGAATTAGAACCGCCACCCCAAAACGCAGGGCCTGATGCGCATTGCCAATTAACAGACCGACGGGTCGGTTAATTGGGGTAAGTAGGGACAGACCGGCACAGATCGCTGACTTAAAGTCAGTGCTCTACCTGAATCAGGCCGCCGTCGCTCGTGCCGCCATGAGTCAGCCTCTTTATCAAGTAATTGGGTCAGTCCTCTGACCGCCCCGGAGTGTTTATGAAAATCAGACCCATCGCCGCCGCGCTGTTTACCGTTTTCAGTGGTCTTGCTTCCGCGCAAACCGTGCTGACCGTTTCCAGCTGGTTGCCGCCAGCCCACACGCTGAGCATGGCCCAGAAAGAATGGTGCGACCTGCTGGAGAAAAACACGTCGGGCAAGATGAAGTGCAACATCCTGCCGCGCGGCGTCACCGCCGCCCCGGGCACGCTTGACGCGATCAAAAACGGCCTGGCCGACGTTTCCTACACCGTGCACGGCTACACGCCGGGTCGCTTTCTTTACACCCAGATGGCCGAGTTCCCTTTCCTGGGCAACACCTCCGAGCCGATCTCCGTGGCCTTCAACAAGGTGGCCATGAAGAACCCGCAGTTTCTGGCGGAACACCAGGGCGTGAAGGTCATCTCCTTCTTTACCCACGGCCCCGGCATTGTGTTTAACACCAAAAGGCCGGTAACCAATGTCGAAGAGCTCGGCGGCCTGAAATGGCGTGTGGGTGGCGGCATGGTCAACGACATTGCCAAGGTGCTGAACATGAACGTAACCTTGAAACCGGCACCGGACTCGTATGAGCTGCTGTCTGGTGGTGTCATGGACGGCACGCTGTTCCCAGCCGAGTCCACCGAGTCGTTCAAGATCGACAAACTCATCAAGCACGCCACTGTATTCCCCGGCGGTTTGTACAACACCAGCTTCATTTTCATGATGAACCAGGCTAAATATGACAAGCTCACGGCCGACGAAAAGAAAGCCGTCGATGCGCTTTCCGGTGAAGTCGCCGCACGCATGTTCGGTCGAGGCTGGGACCGGGTTGACCGCCGCGCCACCGCCCTGATGCAGGCCAACAATGTGCAGATCGTCAAGGCGGACGCCAAATTTGTCGCGGAGGTCAAAGCCAAAACCGCACCCCTTGAACAAAAGTGGATCAAGGACGCAGAGGCCAAGGGCCTGAAAGACGCGGCCAAGGTGCTGGCGGAGTTCCGTGCGGAAGTCGCGAAGCAGGAAAAGTAAGCAGCAAAAGCTCCTACACCGGCGCGGCCTCATGGACAATGAGCGCCGCGCTTTTGTTATTGAGTGAGGAATAAAATTTGAAAAAGCTTATCGAAACGGTGTGTGGCCTGCTGACCGCATCCGCCCTGTTTGCCATCATGGCATTGACTTTTTTTGACGTGGGGGGGCGCAAACTTCTTTCCAACTCGATTACCGGCTCGCTCGAGCTGACGGAACTGCTGATGGTGGTGGTCATTTTTTCCGCCTTGCCGCTGGTGTCGCTACGCGGTGAGCATATCGTTTTCGATTCGCTGGATCACTATCTGTCCGAGTCCGTGCGCAAACTCCAGCGCGCCCTCATGCAAAGCCTGTGCGCGATCATGATGCTGGCGCTGGGCTACCTGATGTGGCAAACCGGCGGCCAGTACCTGGACACCGGAGAAACCACCGCCCAACTGAAAATTCCGAAGGCCCCGTTCATTTACGGCATGGCTCTGATGTGTGTTGTTGCAGGTCTCATCCACCTGAGTTTCGTTGGCAGGTCGCCAGCAGCGGCTGACACCGGCGAAGGAGCCACCCTGTGACTGAAGCGCTGATTGGTTTTGCAGCCATCTTCGTATTGGCGCTGTTGCGCCTGCCACTGGCTTTTGCGATGGGGCTGGTCGGCATTGTCGGCATGGGCCTGACGCGCGGCTGGCACCCCGCATTGGCGAGCACCGCACAGGTCGTTCACGAAACGGGCTTTGCCTACACGCTGTCGGTCATCCCGCTGTTCATCCTGATGGGCAACTTTGTCGCGCGCGCCGGCTTGGCCCATGAACTGTTCCATGCCGCTTATGCTTTCATTGGCCACTTGCGCGGCGGCCTGGCCCATGCCACCATCGCAGCCTGCGCCGGCTTTGGCGCAATTTGCGGCTCGTCGATTGCGACCGCCGCCACCATGAGCAAGGTGGCTTATCCGTCGATGAAAAAGCTGGGCTACAGCGACTCGCTGTCAACCGGCGTGATTGCGGCAGGGGGCACGCTGGGCATCATGATTCCACCGTCCACCATCATGGTGATCTACGGCATCGTGACGGAAACCAATATCGGCAAACTGTTTGCGGCCGGCGTGTTTCCAGGCCTCATAACCGCCCTGCTACTGATGGTCGCCGTGGTCTTCATGACCTTTCTCGACCCCGAGCACGCGCCTGCGGGCGAAAAATCGACATGGTCGCAGCGCTGGGCGGCGCTACGCGGCATCTGGGGTGTTTTGCTGCTGGTGGTGCTGGTGCTGGGCGGTATTTATGGCGGTGTGTTTACCGCCACTGAAGGCGCTGGCACAGGCGCGGCGGGCGCTTTCCTGTTCGCACTGGCGCGGCGCCGGCTGACCGTGAAAGCCACGCTGGAAGTGCTGGTGGAATCGGCACGCACCACCGCCATGCTGTTCACCCTCCTGATTGCAGCGACCATTTTTGCCAACTTTGTGAACTTCACCTCGATGCCCAACGAGCTGAAAGAGTGGATTACCCACCTGGGGCTGTCACCGCTGATGGTGGTTGCTGCCATGATGGTGATTTACGTCGTGCTTGGCACGGTGATGGAAGAGCTGACCATGGTGCTGCTCACTATTCCGCTGTTCTTCCCGATCGTGGTGGCGCTGGGCTTTGACCCGATCTGGTTCGGCGTTCTGATCGTGATGGTGATCCAGATCGGCTTGATTTCCCCGCCTGTGGGCATGAACCTGTTCGTTCTCAATACCCTGCTGCCCAAGGTTGGGCTGGGCAACATCTTTCGAGGAACCTGGCCCTTTGTCCTCATGCAGGTCGTTGCACTGGGCATTTTGCTGGCTTTCCCCTCGATCAGTCTCTGGCTGCCCTCTTTCATGAAATAGTGTGATGCCTGCCCTTCAAGCTGGGCAAGCATCGCGTCAGCGACATCATCCGGGTTTGGCGTCCTCAACAGCGCCAGTGCTGACGCGGCTATGAATCACCCGCTGCGGAAACGGAATTTCAATACCGTGCTCGCGCAGGGACTGCAGAACGGCCAGATTGATCCGTGAGCGCAGATTCTGCTGACCATTTTCCGGGTCAGTCATCCAGTAATTGAGCGTGAACTCCAGGCCATCCGCCCCGAAATTGGTCAGGTTGGCAGAGGGTTCCGGGTCGCGCAGCACCCGGTCCTGCGTCAATGCTGCGTCGGTCAGCAAGCGCATCACCTTCTCCACATCGCTGTCGTAGCTCACCGAGACAACAGTTGCCTGCAGCACGCGCAAATCGGTCAGGGAAAGGTTTTCAATGCGGTTGCTGATGAACATCTCATTGGGTACGATGGCTTCACGCCCGGACAGCGCCCGCACAACGGTATAGCGGGCATTGATTTCGGTGATACGCCCTTCGAAGGTGTCCACGCGCACGTTGTCTCCGATGCGCACACTGCGTTCGGCCAGCATCACAAAACCGCTCACATAACTGGCGGCCAGCTTTTGCAGGCCAAAACCCAGGCCAACGCCAATCGCCCCGCCCAGTACCGACAAAGCCGTCAGGTCGATGCCGACCGCTGACAGCGCCAGCAACAGGCCCACAAACATCAGACCCGCCCGGGTGGCATTGCTCACGGCCTTGCGCAAAGACAGCTCGCCGCCAGTGGCCGAACGCAACAGGCGCGCTTCAATGGCCGCCGAAATCCACAGGGTGATGAGAATCACCACACCGGCCGTCAGAGCGCCTTCGAGCAGGGTGCGCAGCGATAGGGTCGAGCCACCAACCTTCCACTTGATGCCGTCCAGCTCGTCCAGAATGACCGGCAGCAGCCCACTGACCCAGAGCACCATGGCGAGCCAGGCCAGCCAGGAAATGGTGCGCTCCAGCGCCCGCACCACCGGCGCATTCTTGAACGCCACCTGCAGCACTTTGACCCCCAGGCGTATCAGCGCGAGGGCCAGCAGCACCGGAACGGCGACCTTGAAGACCGCCAGCGGAAACACCCGCCCCAAAAGCGCCTGGACCGCATAAGCAAAGGCCAAAAGCAGCAGAGGAAACAGCACGCCATCCACAGTGCGCCGTCCAAAGAGAATCGACGACTCATCGGCCACGCGGCGCGCCCGGCCCATAACACGCACAAGCAGCCAGGCCGCCAGAACACAGGCGACGAGCGCTGCCAGTTCAGTCAGGGCGGTGGGCTGGGTCAGTGCGGCAAACCAGGCATCAAGGCTGTCAAAACGGGTCGGCGAAGCAGCATGCGGATTCACGGTGCCGACGCTGGCCACTGGGGTTTCCTCTTCTCAATAAAGGCCTGCACGCCCTCCTGCGCCACGGCATGAACCATGTTGCAAGCCATGCTCTGGCCGGCCAGCTGGTACGCGGCGGCTATGCCGGTCTCACGCTGCTGGTAGAAAAGTGCCTTGCCCATGGCAATAGCCGCACGGGGTCTGGCCAGAATCGCCTGCAGAACCTGCTCTATCTCGGCATCCAGCGCATCCAGCGGCGCCACCCGGTTGACCAAGCCATGCACACGGGCTTCTTCAGCCGTGATGAAGCTGCCAGTGAGCAGCATTTCCATCGCTTGCTTGGCGGGAATGTTGCGCACCAACGGTACGCTGGGAGTGGCACAAAACAACCCCACATCAATGCCGTTAACGCCAAAACTAGCGTTGCTACTGGCCACCGCCAGGTCGCATTGCGCCACCAGCTGGCAGCCAGCCGCTGTGGCCACACCCTGCACTCTGGCCAACACCGGCACCGGCAGGTTCTGGATGGTGAGCATCATGCGCGTGCACTGGGCAAACAGCTTCTGGTAATAAGCCAGCTCGGGCTTCGCCCGCATTTCCTTGAGGTTGTGCCCGGCACAAAAAGCCTTGCCCTGCGCAGCCAGCACCACGATGCGGGCGCCTGGATCCTGGGCCACTGCATCGAGCGCAGCCTGCAAGGCCGCCAGCATTTCTTCGCTCAAGGTATTGAAATGGTCGGCCCGGTTCAGCGTCAGCCAGTTCACGCCGCGTTCATCGCGCGTGTGCAACACGGGGTCAGAGGAGTTTTGCATCGCAGTGCCTGCAAGTCAGTTTACAGATCAGCCAGCACACGGATGTGCGCTTCCACGCTTCGTCCGAGCGCTGCGAGGTTGTAGCCGCCTTCGAGTGAGGACACGATGCGCCCCCTGGCGTGGCGTTTGGCGACGTCCTTGATACGCTGGGTAATCCAGGCATAGTCCTGCTCGACCAGACCCATCTGGCCCAGATCGTCGTCACGGTGCGCGTCAAAGCCGGCACTGATGAAAATCATTTCCGGCTTGAATTCTTCCAGGCGCGGTATCCAGATTGACTCGATCAGCTCGCGCACGACCGCGCCCTTGGTGTAGGCCGGCACCGGCAGGTTCACCATATTGCCGTCCTGCGTGCCGGTGCCTGTGTAGGGATAGAACGGGTGCTGGAAAAAGCTGACCATCAGAATGCGTTCGTCGCCGCGAATGATGTCTTCGGTGCCGTTGCCGTGGTGCACGTCGAAGTCAATGATCGCGACCCGATTCAGGCCGTGTCGCTCCAGGGCGTACTTGGCAGCCACAGCAATATTGTTGAAAAAGCAGAAACCCATCGCCCGGTCGTGGCAGGCGTGGTGGCCGGGCGGGCGTACCGCGCAAAAGGCATTTTCGACCTCGCCCGCCATCACCGCATCAGTTGCGGCGAGCGTGGCACCGGCGGCGCGCAGGACCGCGTTCCAGGTGTGCACGTTGAGTGCGGTGTCGGGGTCTATCTGCGCATAGTTCGGCCCACCCGCCTTTTGATCGTCAGCCAGCTGGCTGCCGAGCCCGCGGATGGCGGCAATCATCATGCGGTCGTGCCCCAGTTCCAGGTCGCCCAGTGAAGCCAGCGGCGCTTCACGCCGATCCAGCGCATCAGCGACACCCGTCATCAGCAGACGGTCTTCGATCGCGTCCAGCCGCCCCGGGCACTCGGGATGCCCCGGCCCCATCTCATGTTTTCGGCAGTCCGGGTGGGTGAAATACGCAGTGGCATTCATAGGGGAAATTTTGCGGTAAGGTTGGCGGCATGAACGCGAAACAAAAAATACAAGCGCTTTTGAATCAGCTTAACACGGTCATTGTGGGCAAGTCCGCCCAGGTCCAGGACTGTGTGGCCTGCCTGTTGGCCGGCGGGCATTTGCTGATCGAAGACGTACCCGGTGTCGGTAAAACCACACTGGCGCATGCGCTGTCGCGCTCTTTCGGCCTGCAGTTTTCCCGCGTGCAATTCACGGCCGACCTGATGCCCAGCGATCTGTCGGGCGTGTCGATCTACGAGCGCCAGAAGGAAGGATTTGTATTCCACCCCGGGCCTGTTTTTGCCCAGGTGCTGCTGGCCGATGAGATCAACCGCGCCAGCCCGAGAACGCAGAGCGCGCTGCTGGAGGCAATGGAAGAAAAACAGGTCACGGTCGAAGGCGAAACACGGCCGCTGCCGGTGCCTTTTTTTGTGATTGCAACGCAAAACCCGCACGACCAGCTCGGCACCTACGCGCTGCCCGAATCGCAGCTGGACCGTTTTCACATGCGCATTTCGCTCGGCTACCCGGACCGGGCCGCCGAACGGGAACTGCTGGGCGGGAGTGACCGCCGTGACATGGTGGACAAACTGGACACGCTGCTGATGCCCCATGATTTGCTGGAATTGCAGCAGCAGGTGCTGCGCGTGCATGCCGCAGAGCCGTTGCTCAATTACCTGCAGGACCTGATTGCCGCGACGCGTTCTGGCCGCTGGTTTTTGCAGGGCTTGAGCCCGCGCGCCGGCATTGCAGTGATCCGCGCCGCACGCGCCCAGGCGTTTTTGAGCGGCCGCGATTATGTCGCGCCGGATGACATCGTGGCAGTGCTGCCGCAGACCGTGGCACACCGCTTGACCCCGGTCAGTGACGCCGGACGCGGCTCGGTCGAGCAGGTGCGGGCTATGCTTGAGGCCGTGCCTTTGCCATGAGAGGGCGTTGTCATTGCGGACTGGATCCGCAATCCACTGCCGCACCAGCCTGGTTTCCGGCTCTAGGCCGGGATGACAAATGGGAGCGTGGCTAACGTGGGGGCCGGTCTGCCCGCCGGGCCGCTCCAAGGGAAGAAAGCCCCCCCGGGGGGCAGCGTCTTAAACGAAGTGAAAAGCGTGGGGGCCATGCTCAACCCGCTGGCTTTCGTGCGCAGCCATTTCCAGCGTTGGTGGCAAAACCGCCTGCCCCTGACCGTCAGCGTGGTGCTAACGCAGCGCAATGTTTACATCCTGCCCACCCGGCCCGGGCTGATGCTGGCGCTGACGCTGATGGTGCTGCTGGTTGCCTCCATCAACTACCAGCTCAACCTGGGCTACTTGCTGACCTTTTTGCTGGCCGGCAGCACCGTCACAGGCATGCATGTGTGCCACGGCACCTTGCGCGGACTTGCTATGAATTTAATAGCTCCTTCCGCTCATTTTGCGGGGACTACAGCCATTTTCGTTATAAAAATGACGAACACCCGGCGCTCTGCGCGTCACGGCATCGGTGTCCGTGTGCTCAGCACATCGGGCGGCCCGCACAGCCGTCCCTGGGTCTGGACCGATGTGCCGGCGCAAGGCAGCACCACCGTGCAGGTTGCTTTTACGCCGGCAGGCCGGGGCCTGCACCGGCTGCCCACGCTGACCGCCGAGACCCGCTTTCCAATGGGTACTTTTCGCGTCTGGACGATCTGGCGTCCCGCCGCGCAGATGCTGGTTTATCCGGCGCCGGAACTGCAGGGGCCACCCCTGCCACCGGGCGAGCCGCGCTCCGGCGGGGCCGCCGTGACGGCCCGAGTGCCCAATGCTGGCGAGTTCGACGGCATCCGTAGCTACCGCCGTGGCGACCCGCTCAAGCTGGTGATGTGGAAAAAAGCCGGCAAAGCCGATGAAGAAGGCAACGGGCTGGTGGTTCGTGACACGCTGCAGGCCCAGCGTTATGAACTCTGGCTGGATTTTGTGCAGGCCGGCCCGGTGGGGACTGAAGCGCGGCTGTCGCGACTGTGCGCCTGGGTGCTGCAGGCCGACAAGCTTGGCCTGAGTTATGGCTTGCGGCTGCCTGGGGTGCAGGTCAAGCCTTCCAGTGGGGAGGCGCATAAGAGGCAATGTTTGGAGGCGCTGGCTTTATGCTGAGTTTTGTTGAAGCCGTCTTTGATTTGAGCGGTTGTGGTTTGCCTGCAAGCCGGGTCTCGCCCCGGCG
>JBKJZS010000663.1:0-4618 GCA_046714915.1 Polaromonas sp.
GGGTCGGGCAAGTCGTCGCTCGCCTTTGACACCTTGTATGCCGAAGGCCAGCGCCGTTATGTCGAAAGCCTGTCGACCTACGCGCGGCAGTTTCTGCAGCTGATGGACAAGCCTGATGTGGACATGATCGAGGGCCTGAGTCCGGCGATTTCCATCGAGCAGAAGGCGACCTCACACAACCCGCGCTCCACCGTCGGCACGGTGACCGAAATCCACGACTACCTGCGCCTGCTGTTTGCCCGCGCCGGCACGCCCTATTGCCCCGAGCATGATCTGCCGCTGCAGGCGCAAAGTGTCAGCGAGATGGTCGATGCCGTGCTGGCCCTGCCGGAACACACCAAGCTGATGATCCTGGCGCCAGTGGCGCGGGATCGCAAGGGTGAATTTGTCGACGTATTTGCCGAGATGCAGGCCCAGGGCTATGTGCGCTTTCGGGTCGATGGTCAGGCCTATGAATTTGACGAATTGCCCAAGCTCAAAAAAGCCGAGAAACACAACATCGACGTGGTGATCGACCGCCTCAAGGTGCGGCCCGACATGCAGCAGCGCCTCGCCGAAAGTTTTGAAGCGGCTCTGCGGCTGGCCGATGGCAAGGCTATTGCAATGGAAATGAACTCCCCGGAACCGGCCGCCGCCGGCGCCCCTCCCCCGGCTAGGGAGCATCTGTTCAGCGCCAAATTTTCCTGCCCGATCTGCAGCTACTCGCTCAGCGAGATGGAGCCGCGCCTGTTTTCCTTCAACTCGCCGGTGGGCGCCTGCCCAAGCTGCGACGGCCTGGGACACAAGGAATTTTTCGACCCGGCGCGGTTGGTGGCGTTTCCCTCGTTGAGCCTCGCCAGCGGCGCCGTCAAAGGCTGGGACCGACGCAATGCGTATTACTTCTCGATGCTGGAAAGTTTGGCCAAGCACTACAGCTTTGACATCGAGAGCGCGTTTGAAAACCTGCCTGGCAACGTGCAGCAGGTGGTTCTGCATGGCTCAGGGGAAGAGGAGATCAGGTTCAGCTATGTGATGGATTCCGGCGCCAGCAGCGGCAAGAAACAAAGCAAAAAACACCCATTTGAAGGTGTGATCACCAATTTTGAGCGGCGCTACCGCGAAACCGACTCGGCGACCGTGCGCGAGGAACTGGCGCGCTACCGCAGCCTGCAGCCCTGTCCGGACTGCGCGGGCACCCGCCTGCGCAGCGAGGCCCGCCATGTCTACCTGGTAAGCGCGCCCCCGGCCGACGGCGGCGCTGCCAGCCGCAAGGCGATTTACGAGATCAGCAATGCCACGCTGCGTGAAAGTCTTGACTATTTCAACGCGCTGAGCATGGAGGGCGCCAAGGCCGAGATTGCCCTCAAGGTAGTGCGCGAGATCGGCCTGCGCCTGAAGTTTCTCAACGACGTGGGGTTGAACTACCTGAGCCTGGACCGCAGCGCCGAAACGCTCTCGGGCGGCGAGTCGCAGCGCATTCGTCTGGCCTCGCAAATCGGCTCGGGCCTGACCGGCGTGATGTATGTGCTGGACGAGCCCAGCATCGGCCTGCATCAGCGCGACAACGACCGCCTGATTGGCACCCTCAAGCACTTGCGCGACATTGGCAACAGCGTGCTGGTGGTCGAACATGACGAGGACATGATTCGCGCCGCCGACCATGTGATTGACATGGGACCGGGCGCCGGCATTCATGGCGGTCGGGTCATGGCGCAAGGCACGTTTGAAGACGTACTGGCCAACCCTGATTCGCTGACCGGTCAATACCTGGCACAGACCCTGAAAATCGCCGTGCCCAAGCGCCGCACGCCCTGGCTGCCGACGGTGCTCAAAGCGCCTTACCGCGACCCGAAAAAGCCGTCGAAATTTGCGCCCAGCGCGGCCGGTATCAGGCGCGCCGCGCGCGAAGCCGTCCACTTGCTGACGCAGGGCGACATGCAGGCGATCAAGATCATCAACGCCAGCGGCCATAATTTGAAAGATGTCAGTGTCGAGTTTCCGGTGGGCCTGCTGACCTGCGTCACCGGGGTCTCGGGTTCTGGCAAGTCAACGCTGGTCAACGACACCTTGTACGCCGCGGTGGCGCGCACCCTGTACCGGGCGCATGAAGAGCCGGCCGCGCATGAGGCGATCGAAGGCATTGAACACTTTGACAAAGTCATCAACGTCGACCAGTCGCCGATAGGCCGCACGCCGCGCAGCAACCCGGCCACCTACACCGGCCTGTTCACGCCGATCCGCGAACTGATGGCCGAGATGAACACGGCGCGCGAACGCGGTTATGGCGCCGGGCGTTTTTCCTTCAATGTGGCCGGTGGCCGCTGCGAAGCCTGCCAGGGCGATGGTGTGGTGAAAGTCGAAATGCACTTTCTGCCTGACGTCTATGTCCCCTGCGATGTTTGCAAGGGCATGCGCTACAACCGCGAAACGCTGGAGGTGCAGTACAAGGGCAAAAACATCGCGCAGGTGCTGGACCTGACCGTGGAAGTGGCCGCCGAGTTCTTCAAGGCCGTGCCCACCATCTCCCGCAAGCTGCGCACGCTGCTCGACGTCGGCCTGTCTTACATCAAGCTCGGTCAGGCCGCGCCCACGCTGTCGGGCGGCGAGGCACAGCGCGTCAAGCTCGCGCTCGAACTCTCCAAACGCGACACCGGCCGCACGCTCTACATTCTCGATGAGCCGACCACCGGCCTGCATTTTGCCGACATTGATTTGCTGCTCAAGGTGCTGCACCAGCTGCGCGACGCCGGCAACACGATTGTCGTGATCGAGCACAACCTCGACGTGATCAAAACCGCCGACTGGCTGATCGACATGGGCCCGGAGGGCGGCGACGGCGGCGGCACGGTGGTGGGCGTGGGCACGCCGGAAGACATCGCTGCCAATCTGGCCAGTCACACCGGACGTTACCTGAAACGCCTTTTGTAAAATTTTTACAAAAGAAATCGGGCTTTTACCCAATAAACAAGGGCGCAAACAGCTATTATTTTTGTAGCAAATTCACCGGAAAACCATATGTCATCAATCACCCTGCGTTTCCTGGCCGAGCCCAGCACCGTCAACTTTGGCGGCAAAGTCCATGGCGGCACCGTGATGAAGTGGATTGACGAAGCCGGCTACGCCTGCGCCACCCGCTGGGCTAAACGTTATTGCGTCACCGTCTCGGTCGGCAGCATCCGCTTTCAGCGTCCCATCATGATCGGTGACCTGGTGGAAGTGCAGGCCCGCATGGCCTACACCGGCCGAACCAGCATGAACATCGCGGTTGAAGTGCGTGCCGGCGACATAAAGACCGGCGACATGCAGGTCATTACTGAATGCCTGGTGGTCTTTGTGGCGGTGGACCCTGACGGTGAAACCATTCCCGTCCCGGCCTGGCTGCCCGAAACGCCCGGTGACATTGCCTTGGCGCAGCGCGTCAAGGCGCACCTTGACGCCGCCCGGGCGATGCAGCCCGGCGCCTGAGCGCCTTCCCTACCCGGGCAAGTAAATGCCCTGATGCAAAGCGACATGGGCCCCGAAGCCGGAACATGCGGCGATACGGTGGTGGGCGAAAGCACACTGCGGGATTAAAAGTTGGCTCACAGATCGACCTTGAAAGTTGACACTTTGAACCTTAGCCGTCGTGCTCTTATGCCGGCAATGCAGCCTGCAGCAGGTCGCGCGTCCGGATCGCTTCACGCCGCGCGGCGTCGGCAAAATCATCGCCGGACGACGCGTACAAAATGGCGCGTGATGAATTGACGATGATGGGCGCATCCGGCCGCCAGCCGGCACGCACGGTGGCGACGGCGTCGCCGCCCTGCGCACCGACGCCGGGAATTAGCAGCGGCAGTGTCGGCGCGACAGTGCGCACACGCTCGATTTCCGCCGGGTAAGTGGCGCCCACCACCAGGCCCAGCTGGCCGTTGAGGTTCCACGGGCCTTGCGCCAGCCGGGCCACATGTTCGTACAGCAGCGGCTGGCCTTCGATGGATGCCAGGCGCTGGTTCTGCAAGTCGTCACCGCCGGGGTTGGAGGTGCGGCACAGCAAAAATGCGCCCTTGCCTTCGTGCTTCAAATAGGGCGCGACCGAATCAAAACCCATGAAGGGCGAGAGCGTCACCGCGTCGGCGCCGTAGCGCTCAAAGGCCTCCCGCGCGTACTGCTCGGCCGTGCTGCCGATGTCGCCGCGTTTGGCGTCCAGAATGATGGGCACCTGCGGGGCGACCCGGCGCATGTGCTCCATCAGGCGTTCGAGCTGGCCTTCGGCACGGTGTGCCGCAAAGTAGGCGATTTGCGGCTTGAAGGCCAGCACCAGATCAGCGGTGGCGTCGACAATGGCCGCGCAAAAATCATAAATCTTGTTGGCGTCGCCCTTGAGCCTGCCCGGGAACCGGGTGGGCTCCGGGTCCAGGCCGACACAAAGCATGGAGTTGTTCTGGCGTTCTGCGGCGCCCAGCATGTCGAGGAAGGTCATGAAGTATTTTAAAGCCCCCACGGTCGCTCACTTCGTGTAGCTCCCTGCCCCCCGAGGGGGCCGCTGCGCCTGCGGGCCGGCAAAGCCGGACCCGCGGCCCCTGCTGGTATGAAGAGCCCCACGGTCGGTCGCTGCGCCCTCCCGAGGGGCGAGCCGTACATTGGCTATAATCTTGGTCGC
>JBKJZS010000664.1:0-2598 GCA_046714915.1 Polaromonas sp.
CGTGCGGGACCAGGCCATCGCCGACGACCTGTTGCAGGATGTCTGGTTTGCCGTGGCGCGCCAGGCTCCCAGCTACCAGCCCACGGCCCGCGTTAAAACCTGGCTGTTCACCATGGCGCACAACCGGCTGGTCGACTACTTCCGCACTGCCAGGCAACATGTGAGCCTGGATAACCAAGGCAGTGAGGAAGAGGGTCGACTCGCCGACACGCTGGCAGCCGACTCAGGCTTCGGGCCCTTGCGGCAACTGCAGTCGCGCGAACAGGCCGCAGCGCTGATTGCAGCGGTCGAACAGCTGCCGCTCGAACAGCGCGAAGCCTTTTTATTGCAGGCCGAAGCCGGCATGAGCGTCGAAGAAATCGCCAGCACCACCGGCGTCAGTTTTGAGACCGCCAAAAGCCGCCTGCGTTACGCCCGCAGCAGCCTGCGGCAACGGCTACAGGAGTTTGCATGACCCGGCCCGATGACCACGACGACCTGCTGCTGCGCTACCGCGAGGCCAATGCAGAGGACACGCACCGCCCCGGCGCCCACGTGCGCGAAGCCGTGCGTGCGCATGCGGAAATGATGATGGCCCCCCCGCTAGTCGCTTCGCGAGCCTTCGGCGGTGCGCTGCCCCTTTCATCACCAGAAGGGGCTGAACTTGCTCGGGGCGGCCCTTCGCGGCGTTCGCCTCCGGGCGGTGCAGCCGCGGCGGCCAACCAGTCGCGCTGGAAAATATCGCTGCTTGCGGGTGTGGCCCTCGCCGGCCTGACCGGTTTGCTGGTCCTGCAATTCGATCGCGGCACACCCGAAGAACAGGAAGCCGTGTACGGCCGACCCAGCCCCAGTGCCTCACCGCCCATTTCAGCGTCGCCTGAGCAGCCCGCAACGCAGGCCTCGCCACCATCTGCGGCCCCCGGCGAGACCGCTGCGCTTCCAAAGTCGCCATCCGTACCGCGGGCTGCCGCACCAAAATCCGCTTCAGGTGCGATGCCAAAACCAGCCTCGCCCCAAGCAGATTTGAGTACGGCACGCGGCGAACAAGCGGCCCGCGAAGCCGCACCTGCGCCGCCCGCGACAACGTCCGCCGCCCCTGGGCCTGAAATGGCGCAAGCTGCCACGCCCGCGCCGCTTGCCGATGTTGCCCCAGGCGCAGCGCCTGCGGGAGAATTGAGGCGTGCGCCGCCTGCACCGGCGCCACGCGCTGCAGCGGCTCCCGCGCCCGCGGTACGCGCCTCGGCGCCGCTGCAGCAACAGGAAAGCTTCACATCGCAGGCACCACGGTCCCGCGCAGAAACCGGCGGTAATGCCCAGGACCTGGCGGCAGCGCTCCACGAAGCCGCCCGCACCGGGCGCGTGCCGCAGCTGGAGCGCCTGCTGGCGCAAGGCGCGCCACTGAACGCGCCCGACGCCGCGGGCAGAACGCCATTGATGCTCGCGGTCATCCACGGGCACACCACGATGGTTCAGCGCCTGCTGGCCCTGGGCGCCAATCCTGCACTGCTGGACCGTGATGGATTGAACGCCCTGCAACATGCCCGCAGGCTGGGTCTGGACCGCATTGCCGGCCTGATCGAAGCAGGCTCCTGAACCTGCGCTGGACTGGCTATTTCTGCTTTTTTCTCAAGAAGAAATGGCCTACAGCCCAGTAGGTACGTGCGCGAGCAGTTACTTATTTGATAGCGACCGAATAATCATCAGGCTGCAGCAACCTGCGCCAGGCTGGCGCCGGCAGTAGCCAGGCAAGGGGTGGTGGAGGGCTTCAAGCCGCATAGCCGAACACCGCAATAAAGTGGCAGGCCGTACCGGCCGCCACAAACAGGTGCCAGACAAAATGCCCGTAACGCACCCGCCCGTCGGTTGCAAAAAAGGCCACGCCCAGGGTGTAGGCCAGGCCGCCGGCCAGCAGCCAGAACAGGCCCCAGCCGGGGATCAGTTGCCACATCGGTTTGATAGCGATCACGGCGATCCAGCCCATGGTCAGGTAGAGCGCGGTGGAAACCCGGGGGTAACGGATGCCGCCCACCGCCTTGACGGCCACACCTGCGAGCGCCATGGTCCAGACCAGCCCGAACAGCGTCCAGCCCCAGGGTCCGCGCAGCGCGCCGAGCGTGAACGGCGTGTAGGTGCCAGCAATCAACAGGTAAATGGCGCCGTGGTCGAGGATCTGGAAGACGCGTTTCACGCGGGTCGGCGGGAGGGCGTGGTACAGCATCGACGTGGCGTACAGCAGCACCATGGTCGCCGCAAAAATACTGGCGCCGACAATGTCCGCCGCATCCCCACGCTGCGCGGCGGCCACCACCAGAAAAGGCGCGGCAATCAACACGGCCAACAGCGTCACGCCGTGGCTGATGCTGTTGGCGATCTCCTCGCCCAGGGACTGGGGCCGTTCCTGCGGCAGGGCGACAGCCCTGGCCGGAGGGGCGACCCTGCCAGTCATCGCTTGAGAAGCGCCTTCAGGACATTCTGCACACGCCTGGCGTGGGCCGCGTCATACGGCGCCGCCAGCACTTTGGCGGTGTCATCGCCCCAGGTCTGCGCCGGCACCGGATCATGGCGCTTGGTCAGCAGTACCAGCTGCAACATGCGCCGGGCGCTGATGTGCTCTGCGGG
>JBKJZS010000665.1:0-1265 GCA_046714915.1 Polaromonas sp.
AACATGCATGTGAGCTCCACCATGTGGACCGGCTTTATCGCCGACGATCTTGACATGACATACGAGCAGCGCGCCAACCACGAGGTCCACCGAACGCTGCTGTACCAGCGTGTGGTGGAGCAGGGCAAGGTCTACTCGCAACCGTTTTCGGAAGGCGGCGCTGCTGCCGCGGGCAAAGCGCCTTTTGGAACTCTGGCCGGAAAAGTGGAAGGCGGTTACGTCGTGAACGGGAAAAAGATTTTTGCCTCGCTCGCGGGGGCGGCCGACTATTACGGCATCCTGTGCACCCTGGACAAGCCGGGTGCGACCCAGCGCGATTCCTTATACCTCGCGGTCGACAAGAACTTGCCGGGCGTCAGCGTCATCGGCGACTGGGACCCGCTGGGGATGCGCGGCACCGTCTCGCGCACCCTGGTTTTCAAGGATGTGTTCGTGCCCGAGATAGAACGCCTGATTCCCGAGGGCCTGTATGCCCAGGCTGCGCAGCGCTGGCCGCACATGTTTGCCACGCTGTCGCCGACTTACATGGGCATTGCGCAGGCGGCCTACGATTTCACGGTGCAGTATCTGCGCGGCGAAGTGCCCAACACGCCGCCGGTCAAGCGCCGCATGTACCCGACCAAACAGATCGCGGTGGCGGAAATGAAAGTCCGGCTGGAGCAGACCCGTGCCATTTTTCTGCAGAATGCACGCGCGGCCCGGGTCGATCCTTCCAAGGAAATCCGCCTCGGGCTGTACGCGGCGCACTACACCATCATGGAAAACGCCAACGAGATCTGCCGCCTTGCGGTGCGCACCTGCGGCGGCCAGTCCATGCTCAAGACCCTGCCCCTGGAGCGCATGTACCGCGACTCACGCTGCGGCTCACTGATGCTGCCGTGGACCGCAGAACTGTGCATGGACCGGCTCGGGCGCGAGTGCCTGTACGAGGCCGGCGAGCAGGACGAACAGGCCGTGCTGTAAACCAAACATGAATCTGGCCAGCATTGTTGAGCGGCACGCGCAGTTGTCACCGGAGCAGGTGGCGCTGCATTTTGCTGGCGAGGACATCACCTACCCCGCCTTGTGGCAGCGTATTGAGCGCGCGACCGACGCGCTGCTGGCGGCAGGTGTTCAAGCGGGCGATCGTATTGCTTACCTGGGCCTGAACGATCCGGCCCTGCTGGTGCTGCTTTTTGCGCTGGCAAGGATGGGTGCTATTTTGCTGCCTCTTAACTACCGGTTGGCCGTGCTGGAGCACGCGGTAATTCTTCAGCACGCTGGCG
>JBKJZS010000666.1:0-2275 GCA_046714915.1 Polaromonas sp.
CAACTCAAAATCTATGACGGCGCCCAGGCCTGGGCCGTGCGGGGCATGCACCATGCCATCGCTGTCGATCGCAATGTCCTGGACCAGACCATATTTTTGCGATTCCGCAGGCAGCAGCACTTCGAAAAATTCTGTGTTCTGAATGGCCATGAGCACATGCAGATTCGCAAAATTATTCAGCGAATTCCCGCCATGGTGCAGCTCGTAATTCAGGTGAAATGCCTCGGCCAGATGGGCGGTCTTGATCAGCGTGGTGATGCCGCCTTTCACGGCGACGTCGCCGCGCAGGAAGTCGGTGGCCCGCTCCTTGATCCACGGGGTGTACGAGTCGAGCCCGCCAGCCGGGTACTCGGTCGCCATGATCGGGATATGCAGCTTCTTGCGCAGCTCGACATAGTTGTAGATGTCGGCATCCGCCAGCGGATCTTCATACCAGTAGTAGCCCAAAGCTTCGATCGCCTGGCCGACGCGCAGTGCAGCAGGGTAGTCATAACTCCAAACCGAATCCAGCATCAGAAGATAGTCGTCGCCCACCGCTTTGCGCACCGCCTCGCAGACCTCGATGTCCTCACGCCAGTGCTGCGGCGGATGAATTTTGTAGGCCGCCATGTTGAGCGATTTGTAATGGAGCGCTTCCTCGGCATACGCCTGCGGGCTGGCAAGCACTGCGGAACTGATGTAGGCCGGCACGCGGTCGCGGTAGGAGCCGAGCAAACTGTGGATCGGCAGTCCGGCGACCTTGCCTACTATGTCCCAGAGCGCGATGTCCACGGCGCCGATGGCACGGACTGTTGTGGTGCGAACGCGCTTCCACATGGCCTTGTAAAGGCGCTCACGTTCCAGCGGGTTCTGACCGAGAAGGATGGGTTTCAAATAGCGAATCAGGCTTGCCCCATCCATATCCGCCGCATAAAACGCCGAGCCCAGGAAGGCGTGGCCCGTGATGCCCTGGTCGGTCGTCAATGCCAGCAGACCGAGCTGGCTTTCACCTGAAAATCGCCCGGTGTGGGCGCCGTAGCTGGTGGAGGGGATGTTGTCCCAGGCGAACAGCGTCAGGGTGACATCGGTTATTTTCATTCGACTTTGATGTTGGCATCCCGAATGACCTGCGTCCACTTCGTCACTTCGCTCTGGACAAGCTGGCCGAACGCCGCAGGCGAGCTGGCAATCACCTCCACCCCCTGATCGCGGAAGCGCTTGACGACATCGGGATCCTTCAGAATCTGCACAATGTCGCGGTTCATGCGCTCGACCAGAGGCCGGGGTGTTCCCGCGGGAAGCTGCATGCCGAACCAGACGTTCACCTCGTAACCCGGCACGCCCGATTCGGCCACCGTGGGCACCGCCGGAAACAGCACCGAACGCTGGGTCCCGGTAACGGCAATCGCCTTGACCTTGCCGGCCTTCAGCTGCGGCAATACGTTGGGAAGGTTGTCGAAAAGCACGTCGATCTCGCCGGCCAGCATCGCCATGGTGGCCGGCGCACTGCCCTTGTACGGAATATGCGTCATCCTGGTGTCGGTCATTCGCATCAGCAGTTCCATCGACAGATGATTCGATGAACCCGAGCCGGTCGAACCGTAATTGAGCTTTCCAGGGTTCTTTTTTGCGTATTCCAGCAACTCCTTGACGCTAGTCACGGGCAGATCGTTGCGCACGGTCAGCACGTTCTGCGTATTGCCTGCCAGTACCAGCGGGCTGAAATCCTTCAGCGCGTCATACGGCAGCTGCGGCCCGTACAAGCCGGGGAGTGCCGAGAACGGCAGCGGCGTAATCAGGATGTGGTATCCATCGGGCGGCGCTTTCGCCACCACGTTATTGCCGATCGTGGTGTTGCCACCGGGACGATTTTCCACCACCACCGGCTGGTTCCACATCTTCGTGAGCCGTTCGCCGACCACCCGTGCCAGCGTGTCGTTGAAACCGCCCGGCGGGTAGGGCACGACAATGCGGACCGACCGTTCCGGAAAATCGGCGGCCACAGCGGCGCCGCCGAGCATCAATCCCAGAAAAAAACAGGTCAAAAATCTCTTGATGAAAGCACGCATCGCAGTCTCCTTGTAATGCATTTTCGTTTCTATACGTAGCAGGGCCCATCGATGAGCGGGTGTTCGGCAATGAAATCCAGGTCCAGCTTCAGCCCGATTCCCACGCCGTCGTACGGCGTCACGCAGCCGTCGCTGTCCAGCACATAGGGCGCCTTGTCGGCGAGCTGATCGCGGAAGGGGTTCAGCGAGGTGACGTCACCTTCGAAGTAGCCCGGGTTGTCGACGCC